>JAAZJF010000301.1 GCA_012800475.1 Gammaproteobacteria bacterium | reverse complement strand
CCTTCGATCAATGCCGCAGTATAAATGGCTTGCTGCCAGTAGGGCTGCATATGTTGCGGTTGGTCCGTGGGTAGGGTGAGGCTTTTGCCCATTGATAAGCCCAGTGCCAAGTTAATCACTCGATCAAAACCCAGCACGCGCACAATGGCATCTTCTACGGAGCGAATTTTGCCCGGTACTGCGTAGTAGGGTGAAGAGGCCCAAGCCATGACTTGTGCCGCTAAGGCTGGATCCGTTTCGACAATGGCAGCTAACTCATCGGCACCGGCCATCGCATCATTGCGCAAGCGCAAGATCTTTTGTGCGGTGTCATTGAGTAGCGGAATCTCTAAGGTTTCTTCTAGGCGCTGATGAATGCGGCGTGAAGTTAAACGCACAACAGCCTCTTGAATGCGCTCAGCATCGCCGCTGATGCAATCTTGATTAGGCTGGTGCTCGGTGATGACCTTTGCGCACTCCAAAGCCTGACTGCCACTGAGCAGTTGTTGCAGCGCTGCAGGCTCCAGCCCAATCACCAGGCCGGCAATGCCACTGTTAATATAAGCTGTGGGTTGCTGCAAAATAGCCGGGTCATAACAACTTTCGAGTTTTAATAACTGCGGTAGCGTTGGTAGGTTATTGAGCTGCAAGCCCGCTAAAAGCTTGGTCATGGTACTGGGTTTAGGTGCGCGCCATGTGCCGTTGGTGCTGGCGTTGAGCTGCGTTATATTGATGATGTGCGTGCGCGGTACGATGACTAGCAGTTGCCGGCCGTTATCTTCGAGTAGGACTTGGTGCAAGTGCAAAGCAGGATTGAGTGTATCGAGACTGTGCACACTAAAGGCCACACCTGCCGTGTGTAACGCTTGGGTAATGTGCGCAGGTAAAGCCTGTTCTGTGAGCAGCGTGGCAGAAGTGTTGTGCATAGTAGTCTCATATAATAACGATAAAAAATAGATTTATACTACCTGAATGCTCGTTAAACTTGGCCATACTGCTGGCCATGTTTAAGCCAGCGCTCCAGTAACGGGCTGACATGTTGAGGCCATTGTTGCAGCAGTTCACTTGCAGCGTCGCGTACGGCAGGCAACAGAGGTGCATCACGCATCAAGTCGGCCACTTTAAATTGCAGTAAACCCGTTTGCCGTGTGCCCAGCATTTCACCGGGTCCGCGCAGTTCTAAATCTTTTTCGGCGATGATAAAACCATCATTGGTTTCACGCATAATGGCTAAACGCTCACGGCCGATTTGCGAAAGCGGAGCGTGATACAGCAGCACGCAATGACTGGCCGTGCTGCCACGTCCCACGCGACCGCGCAATTGGTGCAGTTGCGCGAGCCCTAAGCGTTCTGGGTTTTCAATAATCATTAAACTGGCGTTAGGGACATCCACACCCACTTCAATCACCGTGGTGGCGACTAATAATTGCAGCTCACCGCGTTTAAAAGTATCCATCACCTCAGCTTTCTCAGCCGGTTTCATACGGCCGTGAATCAGTCCTACTTTTTGTCCTGCCAGGGCTAAGGTTAAGTCATCAAAGGTGCTTTGTGCCGCTTGGCAGGTCAGCTCTTCAGATTCTTCAATCAGCGTACACACCCAGTAAGCTTGGCGGCCTTCCAGACAGGCTGCACGCACGCGTTCTACAACTTCAGGGCGGCGTGTATCACTGAGCACTATGGTATTGACCGGGGTGCGCCCAGGTGGCAATTCATCAAGCACTGAAGTGTCTAAATCAGCATAGGCGCTCATGGCCAGTGTGCGCGGAATGGGAGTGGCGGTCATAATCAGCTGGTGCGGACTGTAAATGCCATCCACCCCTTTTTTGCGTAAAGCCAAGCGTTGCTGCACACCAAAGCGGTGTTGCTCATCAATAATGGCTAAGGCTAGATTGTTAAACTGCACCTCATCCTGAAAGAGTGCGTGCGTCCCCACCACCATCGGCACGCCCGTGGCTATTTTTTCTAATGAGCTGGCGCGCGCCTTACCTTTCAGCTTGCCGGCGAGCCAGGCGACTTCAATATTCAGCGGGGCTAGCCAGCGACTGAAGTTGATAAAATGCTGTTCCGCCAAAATCTCGGTGGGTGCCATCAGCGCAACTTGGTAGCCCGCTTCGAGTGCTTGTAAAGCAGCCAGCGCAGCCACGACTGTTTTACCAGCGCCGACATCCCCTTGTACCAAACGCAACATGGGTGCGTCTTGGTTGAGATCCCATTCGATTTCAGCGCCCACGCGTTGTTG
>JAAZJF010000300.1 GCA_012800475.1 Gammaproteobacteria bacterium | reverse complement strand
TAAACTCTCACACTGTTCATGGTGTGCCTGAAGACTGTTCACGTCATAAGGCTGGCTGTTTTTTCTGTTGCTTATGGTAGCATGGGCGTCCCGCTAGTCGCGCCTCACGCCGATTCCCGGGCCGGCTTTATTTTTTTGCCGTTCCGGTCAGTTCTCACTGTCCGTCAACTTGCCATTCACTTTAGGACAACAGGTCTACGCAGATGAGTAAAACATCGCTTGATAAAAGCAAAATTCGTTTTCTTCTTCTTGAAGGTGTTCACCAGAACGCAATCGATACACTGAATGCGGCTGGATATACGAACATTGAGTATATTACCGGCGCCCTGCCAGAAGCAGAATTAAAAGAAAAAATCGCTGACGCTCACTTTGTCGGCATCCGCTCGCGCACCCAATTGACTGAAGACGTATTTGAATGCGCGCAGAAATTGATTGCTGTGGGTTGTTTCTGCATTGGTACTAACCAAGTGGACCTCAATGCCGCACGTGAGCGTGGTATTGCGGTATTTAACGCACCCTACTCCAACACGCGCTCAGTGGCTGAGTTGGTGTTAGCGCAAGCTATTATGCTGATGCGTGGTATTCCAGAGCGTAATGCTGCGAGCCACCGTGGCGGCTGGATGAAAAGCGCAACGGGCTCGTTTGAAGTTCGTGGTAAAAAGCTTGGTATTATTGGTTACGGCTCCATCGGTACGCAGTTTTCAGTACTGGCTGAAGCGCTGGGTATGCAAGTCTACTTCTACGACGTAGTGACTAAATTACCGCTGGGTAATGCAACCCAAGTGGGTACGCTCAATGAGCTACTAGCCATGTCTGACGTGGTGTCACTGCACGTGCCAGAGTTGCCGTCCACTGAGTGGATGATTGGTGAGAAAGAAATTCGCACCATGAAAAAAGGCAGCATCTTAATGAACGCGGCACGCGGTACTGTCGTAGTAATTGATGCTTTAGCTGCAGCGATCAAAGATGGTCACCTTGGTGGTGCAGCCATTGACGTATTCCCGGTTGAGCCACGTGCTAACGGTGAAGAGTTTGAAAGCCCATTGCGCGGCTGTGATAACGTCATCCTAACGCCGCACATCGGTGGTTCAACTCAAGAAGCACAGGCCAATATTGGTTTGGAAGTGGCTGAGAAACTCGTGAAGTACAGTGACAACGGTACGTCTGTGTCTTCTGTTAACTTCCCAGAAATGGCGCTGCCATCTCACCCAGGCAAGCACCGTATCCTGCACATTCACCAGAATATTCCAGGTGTAATGGGCGCGATTAACAAGGTCTTTGCCGACAATGAGATCAACGTATCAGGTCAGTTCTTACGCACTGATGAAACCGTGGGTTACGTGGTGATCGATATTGATGCCGCGCACTCTGAGCTGGCGTTAAGCAAGCTGCAAGAAGTGGAAGGCACCATGCGCTGCCGTATTCTGTACTAAGTTCTGCGTACAGTCTTAACAAAAGGGAAGCTTAATGCTTCCCTTTTTTATGCGCACAGATTAAGCGCGTCGACGTAACCAACCGGTAATGGACAAACGATCACGGCTTGCCGGTAGCACTTCATGTGGCCATTGCTCGGACATAAACACCACTAAAGTGCCCGCCAGTGGCATAACATCATGCGTCTGCTGCTCATCCAAATACATCCGTAACGCGCCGCCATGCTCAGGCAACCAGTGCTCATTTAAATAAGCTACGCAGGTCACAACCCGTCGATCATCATCACGAAAACGATCTAAGTGTTTCTTATAAAAAGCCCCTGGAGGATATAAAGCAAAGTGACCTTCAAAGTCTTCTAAACCTAAGAACAACGTTTGATTAATGACCCTACGCAACTGCTCCATCAGTGCTAAGTAGCCATCCACACTGGTATTTTGCCCTTCTTCAAGCCACTGAATCTGATCGCCACGAATACCTGAGTGCACCACTTTCGCTACACCTCGTCCAACTCCTGCCAACTCTAATTGACCGCGTTGCGCTCGTTGACGGCACTCTTTAGCCAATTGTGTTGTCAGATCTTCAGGCATAAAAAAATCATGCTGCGACCATCCCTGTGTGGCTAAATCATCGACGATACGAGCACATATTGGTGAAATTGCTAATGTATTCATTTTCAACCCAAATAAAGAGCATATGATGTTCAAGCTAAATAGCCTGTGTTGCGCTTGCCGCAATAAAACAGTCCATCAGCACAGCATCATAAGCTGAATCTGCGGGGCCACATATCTATTTTATTGGCCGCCCCCAAACCGCTCTACAAAGCAGCTTTGCAGAGCATTTTTAATGATATTTAACTGCTATTTTCTGGGGGTTTTATGCGTTTTTTATTATTTTTCAGTCTGTTATTAAGCAGCACAGCAACCTTGGCTGATACCTATGTGCAACTCTATGAAAAAGCAGGCTGGCCGCAACAGCAAGTGCATTTCGCCAGCGCGGTACAACAGGCTCAACAGCGTTACAAAAACACTTTACCCAGTGCGATTTATCAAGCTTTAGTCAATAACAGTAATACACGTTTCGCTGCGCCAGCAATGCACCAGCGCGCGCAACAAGCACTGCGCCAAAACTTAGCGAACCCCAATCCCGCTTTAGCATTTTTTGAATCCACGATCGGAAAAAAAGTCAGTGCTGCTGAAGTCAAAGCTTCCAGCCCTGAGCAACTCACTCGCTACACCCAAGGCTTACCTGTCCTACAAGCTGATGCGACACGCCGCTTATTGATTCGTCATTTAGCCAACGCCATACCCGCCAGCCAAGCCGGCGCTGAAGTCACGCTAGCGCTGGGCAGTGTCGCAGCGGACAGTTTAAGTCAAATGCTGCCTGGACTGATGGGGGCTGAGCAAGCCAATGCACTGCTCAATACCCAACGTCAGCGCTTAATTTCTGAGATTTCGGCGCAGATTGATAATTCACTCTTGCACGTGTATCAATCGCTGTCCGATGCAGAACTGGAAGAGTTTGTCACCTTTGCTCAATCCTCCGCAGGCCAAGCTTACTATCAGGCAGCACTAAAAACGCTGCAAGCCAGTTTACGCCAACCTTGAGTCTATCGAGTTTTGCGTCAGGCCAATTGTGCTTGCAGATAGCTGAACATCTGCTCGCGCATATCTAATTGCTCATTCGCTAAATGATGACGCGCTGCTGGCAAACGCAAGATGCGAGGCGCGTCAAATTTCTCCACTAAAACATTCAAGTTATGCTGCCAATCCACAGTCATATCCGCCTCCCCTTGTACAATAATAGGGCTGCGGGTACTGGGCTGCGCCTGTTCAATATATGGAATCCACTGGGCTAATGCGCCAACCCATGCCGTGGGTAAAACCTGAGACTGCAGCGGATCGTGGCGTACAAAGTTTACAAAATCCACATCATGCGAATTGTTCGAATAACGCCGAGGTACACTGCGGCGAATATGCTTGAGTATTTGATACAGTAATTTTGACTGCTGCCAGGCACGCGGGCGCACGAGCGGCGCAAGCAAGATTGTTTCGCCCAGTTCAGTCAGGCGCGGTTGATGTAAGACGTAGTCCAACGCAATCGCCGCACCGGTACTTTGCCCTAAAATATGCCAAGGCGTCGGTAACTGTAATTGCTGAGCCTTAGCCAGCATGGCTTGCAGCACCTGTTGGTACTCTTGGAAACTATGAATACTCGCACGGGCACCTGTGGATAACCCGTGGCCTGGTAAATCACAGGATAATACGGCAAAACCTTGCGCCAAAGCCCATTCATACACATGACCATATAATCCCATATGATCATAGTAGCCATGCAGCACCAACAGCGTCGCCCGCGCAGCAATGGGTCGACAGACTTGCATCGCCACGCGATATTCACCGACCTGCACTTGCCCTAAACGGCACTCAAGATCCGTATTGGCTTGCGTCAAATCAATCCGATAAAACTGGCGCCAACCTTTTGCTAGCTGTGGATCAACACTGCGGCGCTCAAGGTCTGGTAAAACACGGCGCAAGGCTTGCGGATCGAATTCAATCATCAACAGACACTCTCAGTTAACCGCTGCTGCGACATTCTGGACATATAGATTTTTAACCACTCATGGCACTCTATACTATCTTCAAGGTGCGGTATTTATGAAACGGACTCTTTTGAAAAAAATACTTATTGGCCTAGCGTTAGTGTTATGGATTGGCTCGATGCTCACCGGTTTATGGTGGTATAAAACGCGCTTTATTCGCCCATTTAGTGAAACCACAGCCCTATTTAGCGGACAACAATTGCGCTTGCCCGACAGCTTAGCGGGAGCGGGTAAGGTTCGTTTTGTGCATTTTTGGGATCCAGCCTGCCCATGCAATGTCGGCAACCAACAGCATTTAGTTGAAATGAT
>JAAZJF010000299.1 GCA_012800475.1 Gammaproteobacteria bacterium | reverse complement strand
GTACTGGATGATTTATGGAAAGAGCATTTATCAGCCATGGACCATTTGCGTCACGGTATTCATTTGCGTGGCTATGCGCAAAAGAACCCCAAGCAAGAATATAAGCGCGAATCCTTTAACTTGTTCCGCGATTTGCTGGAGTCGATTAAGCGTGACTCGATCCGCGTGCTGTCCAATGTGCAGATTCGTCAAGAAGATCCAGAAGAAGAGCAAGCGCGTCAGCGTCAGCAAGCCCAAGAAATGGCCGAGCGTATGCAGTTTCAGCATGAAGATGTTGCGGGTCTCGATGACCCTGCAGATGAAGCGCCCGCAGTGGCTGCGACTGAACCTGTAGTGCGCCACGAGCAAAAAATAGGCCGTAATGAAGCCTGTAGCTGTGGTTCAGGTAAAAAATACAAACATTGCTGTGGTCGCATCAGTTAATTATTGAGCAGTGCTTTGAGCATATAGAGTGCTGTAATGTTTTAGTTTTACGCCGTACCAGAATACTTCTGTGTGCGGCGTTTCTTTTCGCGCAGAGCGCATTAAGTGAGTGGGAGAATTGGCATGGCGGTTGGCTTAGGTGATTTACCAGTATTGCACCCTGTATCTGGTTTTGAGTTAGGTATTGCGAGCGCAGGTATTAAGAAACCAGGCCGCCGTGATGTGGTCGTCATGCGCTGTGCGCCAGGCAGTACAGTAGCGGGCGTGTATACGCAAAACGCTTTTTGCGCCGCCCCCGTTGTCTTGTGTAAGCAGCGTATGCAGTCAGCGCCACGCTACTTAGTCACCAACACTGGCAATGCCAACGCTGCAACCGGTGAGCCGGGCCTGCAAGCTGCCAATGCGGTATGCGCACAGTTGGCTCAGCTGGTGGACTGCCCAATTGAGCAGGTATTGCCTTTCTCCACGGGTGTGATTGGCGAGCCACTGCCTGTGGAGAAAATCAACGCAGCATTACCCGCAGCTTTAGCTGATTTAAGTACGGATCATTGGGCTATAGCTGGCGAAGGCATTATGACCACTGACACCTTGCCTAAGGGTGCTAGCGTGCAGTTTGAGTACCAAGGCGTCACGGTGACTGTGACAGGTATCAGTAAAGGTGCCGGTATGATCCGTCCGAATATGGCGACGATGCTCGGTTATATGGCGACGGATGCTGCTGTGAGCCAAGATGTTCTACAGAATTTGTTGCACGATGCGGCGAATAAATCCTTCAACCGCATTACGATTGATGGTGATACCTCAACCAACGACTCCTGCATTTTAGTGGCGACAGGCCAGGCTCAAGTTGCCCCTATTACGCAGCCTGAAGGCGAGCTGTATCACGCTTTGCGTGAGGCGATCAACCAAGTGGCCATGCAGTTAGCACAAGCCATTGTGCGTGATGGTGAAGGTGCAACTAAGTTTGTCACAGTGCAAGTGCAAGGTGGCGCACAGCAGCAAGAGTGTTTGGATGTTGCTTATGCTGTTGCGCATTCGCCATTGATTAAAACCGCGCTCTTTGCGTCAGATCCCAACTGGGGTCGCATTGTCGCGGCCATTGGTTATGCCGGCGTGCACGATTTAAATATCGAGGGCGTGAATGTGTTCTTAGGCGATGTGTGCATCGTCGCTCAAGGCGGACGTGCGCAAAGCTATACCGAAGAGCAGGGTGCGGCCATTATGCAGCAGTCTGAGATTACCATTCGTATCGAGTTGGGCCGCGGCGCTTGCAGTGAAACGATTTGGACTACGGATTTATCCCATGAGTATGTGCGTATTAACGCCGAATACCGTTCTTAAACTGTGAGCATGCTTGACGTGTTACTAGGTGAGTGTGAATGACAAAACGTGTGCATGTAGTGGCTGCGGTTATTCGTAATGCTGCGCAGGAGATTCTGTTGGCGCTGCGCCCAAGTGATAAGCATATGGGCGGATTGTGGGAGTTTCCAGGTGGGAAATGTGAAGCTGGAGAAAGCCCGCCACAGGCGTTAGCGCGCGAGCTAAAGGAAGAACTGGGGATTGTCATCCACAGCTGCCAACCGCTGATTCAAGTGCGTCATGATTATCCCGATGTGCATGTGCTGCTGGATGTGTATGAGGTCTTAGACTTTAACGGGCACGCTTATGGTGCTGAAGGGCAACAGGTGCGTTGGGTGGCGCAAGATGCGCTGGCTGATTATCAGTTTCCTGCAGCCAATCGCACTATCGTGCGTGCGGCGCAATTACCGCAGCGCTATGTGATCACCCCCGAGCACTTAAGCGTTGAGCAGCTGTATGCAGGTTGTCAACAGGCGCTAGAGAATGGCTGCCAGCTTTTGCAATTGCGCGCTCCACAGTTGACCGCGCTTGAGTACAGCGACCTTGCACAGCGCCTAGAGACGCTCTGTGCAGGGCGTGCGCAGTTGATGCTCAAAGGTGATGCGGCGTTACTGGATACATTTGCTACAGCGGGCTGGCATTTAACCAGTCAGCAATTGCAAACCTTCAGTTCTGAGCAGCGTGCCCAGATGCAAGGACGTTGGTTGGCTGCGTCGTGCCATGATGCCGCACAGTTGCAGTTAGCTGCAGATTTGCAGCTGGATTTTGTCACCTTATCGCCCGTATTGCCGACGCAGACCCATCCTGGTGCGCCAACGTTAGGTTGGGATCTTGCGCAAAGCTTGCTGCGCGATTTTAATGCGCCTGCGTATCTGCTCGGCGGTTTAACTGAGCACAATCTTGCGCAGGCGCGTGACATCGGTGGGCAAGGTGTCGCTGCTATTCGTGGCTTTTGGCCACACTCTTTATAAGGGTTTAGCCGCCGCTTGCCAATGAATCTCAGGGCAGTCTTGGTGTTGCGCTATTAAGCGTGCGGCGACAAAGAGTAAATCAGAGAGGCGGTTAATATACTCCAGCATTTCTGAGCGTAAAGCTTCGCTGCTGTGTAAGGCTTGGCAGCGACGCTCTGCGTTACGAGCGCTACTGCGGCAGATGTGTGCTTGCGCGATTAAAATTGAACCACCGGGTAAAATAAACTCCTTAAGTGGTCCTACCAGTACATTCCATGCATCAATAGCAGTTTCAATGCGAATAATTTCATCGGCATGCAAGGCTTGGTATTCAGGCATGGCCAGTTCGCCACCCATATCAAAAATACGATGCTGGCAGGGTGCCAAAACCTCCAGTACAGCATGTAATTGTGGCGTGGTAGTGAGCTCGTTTTGTAGTTGTGCTAACAATAAGCCCAGCTGACTGTTGAACTCATCTAAGGCACCAATGGCTTCAATACGCGGGTGGCTTTTGTTCACACGGCGACCATCAGACAAGCCTGTTTGGCCATCATCACCGGTGCGAGTGTAAATTTTACTAAGGCGGTAGCCCATGGGTGAGTCTCCATATATGCAGATGTTTAAGCTGTGCTGAGCCCGTGTGCACTGAGTGTGTCATGCAGTTGCGCGTGCAACTGGTGTAGGGCAGGTGTGTGGCATTCTAGCGCGATGCTCTGTGCGCAAGCAAAACCTGTGATGTAGCTGATTTCGGTGCGTCGACGTTGCTGCACATCTTGGCGCATGGAGGATGAATTAGCTGCTGTTTTTTCAATCACTTGCCAGATCTGTGCGGTTAAATCATGCGCGGCTGCAGGCTGGCCGGCGTGTTGCAGCAGCTGCTCAAGCTCTTGGCATACAGTGTTGATGCGCTCTGAGTGGTGCACCAATTCGCCGTTCAGGCAGTTATAAATCACCGTCATAGGATTAATGGCGCAGTTGATCGCCAGCTTGCGCCACAAGTG
>JAAZJF010000046.1 GCA_012800475.1 Gammaproteobacteria bacterium | reverse complement strand
GTTATTGAAATCGTCAATCAAGAACCCGAACTGCTCAAGGTATGTCGCCAAAACTTTGTAAGCTACCGCGAACAAGGCTATCAACCGCAACGCGTCGAACTTTAACGTTTGTGATACACCTGTACCTGCGCACATAACGACACTAACTGGCTGTTTTTAACTGGCTCTGTGTATGGTTTGGCTTGTTTTAATCACACTTTTTAATGCAACAATGGCCGCTCGGCCTGAAGCCTGATAAAATCAGACAATTAAACATATTTTCTCGCATTCTTCGCAAAGGCCCAATTCATGAGCAACAACAAAACCTCTTTAAGCTACAAGGACGCTGGTGTCGATATCGACGCAGGCGAAGCATTAGTTGAACGCATTAAAGGCGTTGCTAAACGCACAGCACGTCCTGAAGTGCTCGGTGGCCTGGGTGGCTTTGGCGCTTTATGCGAGATCCCCGAAGGCTACCGTCAGCCTGTTTTAGTCTCTGGCACTGATGGTGTCGGCACTAAATTGCGCTTAGCTATTGATCTCAACAAGCATGAAAAAATTGGTATTGATCTGGTTGCTATGTGCGTGAACGACTTGATCGTCAGCGGCGCTGAGCCTTTGTTCTTCCTAGATTACTACGCCACGGGCAAACTCAATGTTGATATCGCCGCACAAGTGGTCACTGGCATCGGCGAAGGCTGTGAGCAAGCAGGTTGCGCCCTTGTCGGTGGAGAGACGGCAGAAATGCCTGGCATGTACACTGGTGAAGATTACGACTTAGCAGGCTTTTGTGTCGGCGTTGTTGAAAAATCAGAGATTATTGACGGTACACAAGTGGCTGCCGGTGATGTCCTGATCGCCCTGCCATCGTCTGGCCCACACTCCAACGGTTACTCTCTGATTCGTAAAATCATTGAAGTAGCTGATGTCGATATTCAAAACACCCAACTCGACGGCCAAGCCCTGAGCGATCTGCTGATGGAGCCCACCCGTATTTACGTTAAGCCACTACTCAAGCTGATTAAAGACACCGGCGCTGTAAAAGCCATGTCACATATCACTGGCGGTGGTTTAGTGGAAAATATCCCACGTGTATTACCCGCTAACTCACAAGCAGTGATTGACGTGGCTAGCTGGACGCGTCCTGCTGTGTTTGATTGGCTGCAAGAACAGGGCAACGTTGCCGAAGTTGAAATGCACCGCGTACTCAACTGCGGTGTCGGTATGGTGATCTGCGTGGCACCGGAGCAACAAGCAGCAGTACTTGAGCATTTACAAGCTGCGGGCGAACAGCCTTGGGTGATTGGTCATATTCAAACAGCTGATGCAAACGCTGAGCGCATTGTTCTTAACAACTTAAAAAGCCATTAATGACTGACTCAAATTCCTGCAATATTGTTGTCCTGATCTCCGGATCAGGCAGCAACCTGCAAGCCATTATCGATGACTTAGCCGAGCATCCCACAGCACGTATTTGTGCGGTGATCAGTAACAAAGCCGACGCCTATGGTTTGGTGCGCGCTGAGCAAGCCGGTATCGCTCAGCATGTACTCAACCACAAAGACTTTGCCGACCGTTTAGCCTTTGATCAGGCATTAATGAATGTAATCGATCAGCATCAAGCTGATTTAGTGGTCTTAGCCGGCTTTATGCGTATTTTGACGCCTGAGTTTACCCGTCATTACGCCCAACGCTTACTCAATATCCACCCTTCTTTGCTGCCCAAACACAAAGGCTTAAACACCCATCAGCGTGCGCTGGATGCCGGTGATCAAACGCATGGCTGCAGTGTGCACTTTGTCACCGAGGAACTCGATGGTGGCCCTGTAGTCATACAAGCTACATTGCCTATTCAAGCCGAAGATACTGCTAACGACTTAGCGATTCGAGTGCATGCCTTGGAGCATCAAATCTATCCCTTAGCCGTACGTTGGTTTGCCGATGGACGCTTGCACCTGAGCGATCAGGGTGCTGTTTTGGATGGGCAATACTTAGCCAGTTCTGGCTTTCAGTTTCACTCTTAGGAGAATCACTCTATGCGCCGTGCTGTACTTTTTCTTCTGGCCGCATTCAGCCTGCCAGCCAGCCTTATGGCTGCCGATCTGCAACCTTTCTCCGCAACCTATACCGCTGACTGGAAGCAACTGCCCTTCAGCGGTAAGGCCGAACGCAGCTTAAAACAGCAAGATGATGGCACTTGGAAACTCGACTTTTCCGCGTCAATGCTGGTCGCCAGCCTCAATGAAACCAGTTGGTTAAGCTTAGTGAACGGCGATATTCGCCCGCATCAATACCGCTATGCCCGCAAAGGTATGGGTAAATCCAAAAAGATCAAACAGCACTTTGATTGGGACACTCAACAAGCCACTGGCAGTGATCGTGGTACGCCCATTAACCTGACGCTGATTCAAGGTGTCCAAGATAAATCCTCTTACCAGCTGGCACTGCAGCGCGATATTGCGGAAGGCAAAACCAGCATGTCTTATCAAGTGTTGGATGGTGATGATTTAGACACTTATGATTTTCGTGTGCTCGGTGAAGAATCCGTTGAAACGGTCGTCGGCAGTGTCGATGCCATTAAAGTTGAGCGTGTGCGTGACCCGACACAAAGCAAGCGCGTGACTGTTTTATGGTTTGCCAAAGACTGGGATTTCTTACTGGTGCGCTTGCAACAAGTCGAACGTGACGGCAAGGAATACCAAATCATTCTGGAAGACGCCACCGTCAATAACAAGACAGTTAAAGGTCGCAGCTAAGCGCTCAGCACCCTTGCAGCGAGGCGGCAGCTAACGAGCGCCTCGCCATACTGATCTTGATCAACTCAAATACCACACAATACAGTATACTTAATCTTTAAATGTTTAAGATCACTGCACTAATGCGTGAGAGGAGTTATCAAAATGGCATTAAAAACATTACGTGCGACCGGCCAGATGAACGCAGGTATGACCATTGAAGTGATGTGCGGCGAGCACAAGGTCTATATGGATCAGCCTAAAAATGCGGGCGGTGCAAACTTAGGCCCAGCACCACCGGAATTGATTTTGGCAGCGTATGCAGGTTGTGTCGGCAGCTTAGGCCGTATCATTGCGATGCAAGATAAAATCACCCTGCACGGCATGAGCTTTGAAGTGGAAGCCGATTACGATCCAGACTGCTTGCTCGGTCGTGCCACCACAGCACGCGCAGGTTTCCAAGAAATGCGTCTCAAAGTTAAAATTGATGCAGACTTAGATGATGCTGGCAAACAAGCCTTTCTTGATAAAATCGAAGAGCGCTGCCCGGTGGGTGACAATCTGGTCAATGCCACGCAACTGGTCACCGTGCTCGATACCGAGTGATATCGCAGCTTAGAGCTACAGATTAAGCTCAGTCCAGACACAAAAAAACCGCGAATCACTCGCGGTTTTTTATTAAACACTGCTGTTAAGGCTTAACGACTGAGCTCAACCAATAACTTATTCAAACGCTGCACATAAG
>JAAZJF010000045.1 GCA_012800475.1 Gammaproteobacteria bacterium | reverse complement strand
GTCACCACATGAATGCGTAATATTTGCGGATACAACTCACCGTTTTTACGCAGACCTAAGATTTCACCTTGCCAGCTGCCATCACGCTCAATACAGGCACGCACATGCTGATATTGGCCACGTAAAGTATCTGGCACCTTGGAAAATATAATGGAATGCCCAACCACTTCTTTACGAGTAAAGCCGGTCACTGTCGTGAAGGCTTTATTCACCGCAAGGACGGTGTAATAGGGGTCTAAAATCACAATACTTTCACTGCCAGCATCAAACACACTGGAAGCTAAGCGCAACTCTTCGTCGCCCTGTTTACGCTGCGTAATATCACGGCGCGTACCCAGCATACGCAGCACTCGACCATGAGCGTCACGCTCTATGGCGCGCCCCCGATCTTCAATCCACACCCAGCGCCCATCGGTATGTTTAACCCGATACTCGACCATATAAGCATCCGTGTGCTGCTTCATATGCTCAATCATGGCATTGCGCAATACCGGTAAATCATCAGGGTGCAACAAGGGGCGTAAATCCGTTAATACACCACGGATTTGATGATCTTTTAAACCGAAAATAGCTTCCGCTTGGGTATGGTGAATTTCATCACTGACTAAATTCCAATCCCATAGTGCTAATTGACTGGCATCCAGAGCTAACTCTAAACGCTCTTGGCTTTTTTGCAGTGCCTCAAGTGCAGCCTCTAATTCTAAGGTGCGCTCGTTAACTGATAATTCCAATGCTGCTTGCGCAAGTAATAGCTGTTGTTCAGCCGCTTGCCGACTGGCAATTTCTTGGGTCAACTCTAGGTTCAGTTGACGTAAAGCATCAGCATTATCAAGGCTCTGTGGCATATTTTCACCCACTAACATGTACTGTTTTTTTGGTCATAAGCAACATATGTATCCCTGTATGTACATGTATAACCGCTGAGATCTCATGATACAAAGTCGTGGCCTACAAAAGAATTGATTATGAGTCACTTGTGCAGTTTTTAGCGCACACATTAAGCGTATTAAATCTCAATAAACAAGTTTTGAATAAAAAAATACTGCTCATTTTCGTATCACTCTTGCACTCTATCTTAAACAGGCTACAGGTATCGCAGGTATTGTGTTTGCCCTTATTCTGTACGCCCACTAGAATACTACGATGCATGATGATATCTCACACTTATTGAACGCCCTCAACGAAGCCCAGCGTGAAGCTGTTGCTGCGCCGATTGGTCAACAACGCGTCTTAGCCGGCGCCGGCTCTGGTAAAACACGCGTGCTGGTACACCGTATTGCTTGGCTGATCCAAGTTGAAGGTGCCTCCCCACACAGTATTTTATCGGTGACTTTTACCAATAAAGCCGCCGCAGAAATGCGTGTGCGGATTGAAGAATTACTGGGGCTCAACCCCGCTGGCATGTGGGTGGGTACCTTCCATGGCTTGGCCCACCGTTTATTGCGGGCGCACTGGCAAGAAGCAGGTCTAACTGAAGGCTTTAGCATTCTCGACAGTGACGACCAGTTGCGTTTGCTCAAGCGGGTGATGCGCGAACTCGCATTGGATGAAAAACGCTGGCCGGTACGTCAAGCCCAGTGGTTTATTAATGGCCAAAAAGACGAAGGCTTACGTCCTCAGCATATTCAAGCTGCGGGCGACTTATTTTTAGGCACCATGCTGCAAATTTATAGTGCTTATGAAGAAGCTTGCCTGCGCGCGGGTGCCATTGATTTTGCTGAACTGCTGTTGCGTGCCTTAGATTTATGGCGCGACAACCCAGGCTTATTGCAACACTATCAGCAGCGTTTCCAGCATGTGTTAGTCGATGAATTTCAAGATACCAACGCGGTGCAATACGCATGGTTACGCTTGCTCGCACAAGGCGGTAAAAGCCTGATGGTGGTGGGTGATGATGACCAATCCATCTACGGCTGGCGCGGGGCGAAGATCGAAAACATCCAACAGTTTTCAACTGATTTTGTCGATGTGCAAAGCATTCGTCTTGAGCAAAACTACCGCTCAACAGCCACCATCCTCAAAGCGGCCAACGCGCTGATCGACAACAACCAAGGCCGTCTCGGTAAAGAGTTGTGGACGGACGGTGAAGACGGCGAACCCATCAGTTTGTATAGCGCGTACAACGAACATGATGAAGCGCGCTATATTGTTGAGTGCATTGAGCAAGCCTTACGCAAAGGCGAAGTTAAACGTGATGATATTGCTATTTTGTACCGCTCCAACGCCCAATCGCGGGTTTTAGAAGAAGCCTTATTGCGTGCGGCAGTGCCGTATCGTATTTACGGCGGGCAACGCTTCTTTGAACGTTTAGAAATTAAAAATGCTCTGGCCTATTTACGCTTATTGCGCAGCCGTCATGATGATGGCGCCATTGAGCGCGTGATCAATGTGCCCACCCGCGGCATTGGTGAAAAAACCATTGAAAGCGTACGCCATGCTGCGCGCGAGCATGATGTCTCGCTCTGGCAGGCCATGCATATTTTAATTGAGCACAAGGCCTTACCTGGGCGCGCCAGCAACGCTTTACAAACCTTTATCGACCTGATTGAGCAATTGGCGATCCAAACTCACAATTGTGCGCTGCATGCGATGACACAAATTGTCATTGAGCACTCAGGTTTAATCACTTATCACAAAGAAGAGAAAGGCGAAAAAGGCCAAGCGCGCTTAGAAAACCTCGAAGAACTGGTCAGTGCTGCGCGCACCTTCACTCAAGATGAAGATATCAGTATTGAAGCCGAAGGAACGCTCGATGACGACCTGCCACCTTTAGTGGCTTT
>JAAZJF010000298.1 GCA_012800475.1 Gammaproteobacteria bacterium | reverse complement strand
TACCGCGCCTCACGGACACTTTAATTGGTAGTGCGATTGCCGGTTTAGCGGTGTTCTTGATTTTGCCGGACTGGCAAGGCCGTCGCCTCAATGTGGTATTAGCGCAAACGCTACGCCATAGCAGCCGGTATTTAAAACAGATTATGCTCGAATACACCCAAGGTAAAACCGACGATATGGCCTACCGCGTTGCACGCCGTGATGCGCATAATGCCGACGCTGCGCTATCGAGCACCCTCACCAATATGCTCAAAGAACCGGGCTACTTTCGCAAGCAAACCGATATCGGCTTTCGCTTTTTACTGCTCACGCACACCTTGCTCAGCTATATTTCTGCGCTGGGTGCGCACCGCGAAAAGCTCGCTCATGCGCCAACCTACTTGGTACTCAATCAAGAAGCACAATTGTTGGCGGACAGCTTAGAGGGCATTGCCAGCCAGCTGATTAAACGCGAAGCCATTGAGGTGCACAGCGAGGCTGAACAACTGCAGTCCTACCGTTTGCGTGATATGCCCGAGGAAGAAGATGACACCCTGCGTTTATTGCAAACCCAATTGTTATTGATCAGCCAACAACTGGGCTCAATTCGCACCCTGGCTGCGCATGTACTGAGTAAAAGCTAAGCTTTGATCGGCTGACCCGCAGCTAAACGCCAAAAATCCTGCCCCTCAATTTGACCACGACGCAACGGATTTTTGGTGCAGTAGCGGGCAAATTGCGCATCAACAAAGCGGTACGGCAAATCCTCATCACGCCCTTGAGGAATACCCAAACGCGTGGTTTGGATCACCTCGGGCACCGACAATCCACAGTCCTCAACATACAAACGCTGCTGATCAAAACGCTGATTATCCCAATCCGGCACTTTTAAGCCTAAGCTCTTACAGAGTAAGGTTTGCCCGCTGCACAGCTTTTCTACCGGCCGCGGCTGACCTTGGCGATCTGGGTTATTAGCTTGCAAAATAAGCAGCGTGGACTCAGGCGATATGGCATCACAGTAAGGGTAACCCGACTTAATCAGCACCGCATTGCCCTCGCCCTGCGCACTGAAATTCATGGAATCCCCACCGCGCGAGTAATACATATAAATGGTGCCGCCATCAGCAAATAAAGCCTGGCGCTTCTGGGTGTAGCCCAATGAAGAATGACTGCCCTTCTCGGCCAGCAAATAGGCTTCCGTTTCAATAATACGCGCACTCAGCCAGACGCCGTTATTGCGATAACGAATCACCTTACCCAATAAGTCAGGCGCTAACTGCAGTGCGGGGCGGTCGAAGAAGGAGTCTGGGAGCATAAAATTCTCTTCAGATAAAATAAAAAGCAGTTAAAAACTATATTAATAACAGATTCGAGGACTATATAAAAACAATTGTACTATCAATCAATCCACTCTTTGATGATTTTATCTTTTTCTTCCATGACATAAATCCAACTTCTACCCTCTTTACTTTTTCTAAATAACTTCAATGCTACCAGACCATTGAGTACGGCTGCTGCAGTATTATAAGAGCAACCCAAATTGCGCTCCACACTTCGTATGGTAAACGCAATAGATATACCACTTTTTGCAACTTGAAAAACGACTCGCTGTTTATCATTCAACTGACTATAGAGTCCTGAATCAAACAACCACTTATTAAAACTATCAATATCTAAAGCAGCCTGACTGTATGCTTCTTTAAACTTGCCTATGGCTCTAATAATAATACTACTTTGATATTCTATAAAATATGTTAAATCCATTTGATCAGTTTCAGTATATAAATAACTTTTCCCATACTTCGTCGGTGCTTTTTTTAATAAAACACTGATGGCAATATACCGAAAAGCAGAGAAATCTTTTTTAAACATATACCAGTAAAATAAAGCTCGAGCGACACGACCATTACCATCTCTAAATGGATGTTCATAACCTATACAAAAATGTAAGACAATAGCTTTAACGAGTGGATGAACATAAGAAGAATCATCATTTTTATCATGATCAAAATTAGCCCAATCTACAATGCTCTTGAGTCTAGTTTTAAGGTTTTCACAAGGTGGGGGAGTATGAACTATTTCACCATCAGAGCTGACCACATGAACATTATTTGTTTTTCTAAAATGTCCTGGAGCATAAGCATCGTCATCAATGCCTTCAACACCGATTTTATGCAGATCCCTAATAAGATCTAAAGACAAAGGCTGGTGGCGCATGTCCCAAGCATGCAACATCATTTTATAATTACCCAGAATCATGCGCTCATCTTCTGAGCGTGGCTTTCTATTTCTTTTGATCAAATCTTTAGCAACTTGCGTTGTTGTTGCGGCACCCTCTAACTGGCTACTGCTAATAGACTCATCTTCAATTAAGTCTTTTAATAAGTACTCGAATTGTGACTTCTCACCAATTTTACTGCTGATCCACTCTAAAGATGCCGTTGTTGTGTTTCTATCGACCTCTGAAACAGCTTTTTGAATCAATGGGGTCAACATATAACAACATAGCGCCGCAGGTTCACCCATCTCAAGCAACGCAGCCTGCTGTCTGATTCTCGATAATTTTGTTAGCGACCATGCCAGCTTATGATCTAAGCCGTTCGCAATACGATGCCTTAACTCATCATAAGGAAGGTACCTACCTTTTTTGTCCATCGGATTATAAAACTCAAGGTATTGCTCAAGCTTATCAGGATCGTTTTTGGTCAGGATGGCGAAAGGATTGGCCTGCACTGCAGGTGGCACTTTAATATTCATATCTCAAAAACCTCATTTATTGAGATAACAATAGCACCCATGAAAAAAACTGTCTCAAAAAAGGTGGCTTTTGAGACAGTAAAATATAGTGATGCGTACAAAAGACGCTTGCTGTTAAGAAAACCTATTGCGATTGGCCTTTTTTAGAGCGCTCTGCATAAACTGCGTCATACAATACGCCTCACACTCAGATTAAAGGCTAGCTTGCAAAACCCGGCGGCTGACGGCCAGATCAATATCTTGGTGCTCACCCAACTGCTTCATGCCGTGCTGCTCAAGCTG
>JAAZJF010000006.1 GCA_012800475.1 Gammaproteobacteria bacterium | reverse complement strand
TACCGGCCGTACCGACGATCACCATGCGCTTGCCATCCTCTGATACAGCATGCCCATACAGGGGCAACTCACTGCCAATATCCACTTGGTTCCACTGTTCGCCATTGTCATTGCTAAAAAACACATGGCCGCGCATGCCATAAGCAATCCAACGCGTACCATTTAAATGAGAGACCCCAAATAATGAGCCCTGATAAAAGGGATCTAACTTATCCCACGACTCACCTGCATCGAGGCTGCGCAAGACCAAGCCCATTTCACCGACCATAATGCGCACATCGCCTTCGCCACCATCCATAGCACTCAAATGCTCACCAAAGAGGGGGAGTTCTTGAGCTGTAAAGTTGCGTCCTGCATCATCCGAGACTAAAAACTTGCCAAAGCTGCCATAAGCGAAAATGTGCTTACCGTCGGCACTCCAGGTGCCCATCAACGGCTCACCGGTTTCGGTGTCGCGCATGATCAGCTCCCAAGTGAGACCTGCATCTTCACTGCGCAGGATCACGCTGTCATGCCCCACTGCCAGCAACAAGGTATCGGACAGCGCGGTAATATCGGTTAAAGTGACGGGGACTTCATCATCACGATGGGTCACCTTCCAAGTTTGGCCGTCGTTTTCACTGACCACAATGGTTCCACGCTCACCTACAGCAACCAACCGATCATTGACGGCGGTAATATCGTTGAACTGGATGCGTCTGACATTGAAGTTCTCACTGTTTGTTTCATCATGCTCTCGGGGAGAGAACGCAAATAAAACAAGAGCAGCAACCATGACACAAAATGAATAGCTGATTAATCTGTACACGGAACTCTCCCGTTTAGAACTCTCACAGGTCTTGCCAACCTAACCCGCGGAGCTCGATTTATCTTATTGTTCTAAGGGTTGACCCGATGGTGGTCTTGATCAGAAAACGGCGCATCGTTCAAATGGGTTATATGCAAGCGATGCAAAAATAACGCGCAAAAAAGACAAATATTGCTGAGTAGACAAGGGCTTACTGGCAAAAATAAAAAACCGCCAATGCTATGCATATGGCGGTTTTTGTGTATTGCAGGTTATGTTACTGAGGGATTTCAAATAATCCTGCAGCGCCCATACCGCCACCAATACACATTGAGACAACAACGTACTTAACCTTACGACGACGGCCTTCCAGGAGCGCGTGACCGACCATTCGCGCACCACTCATACCAAAGGGATGGCCAACTGAGATCGCCCCGCCATTGACGTTGAGCTTATCGTTATCAATACCTAAGTGATCACGGCAATACAGAACCTGTGAAGCAAAGGCTTCGTTAATTTCCCACAAGCCAATATCTTCAACTTTCAGATTGAAGCGCTCCAGCAATTTAGGAATGGCATACACCGGGCCAATACCCATTTCTTCAGGCTCACAACCGGCCACAGCTACACCACGATAGATACCCAGTGGCTCAATACCTTGTTTGTCTGCTTCTTCACGCGACATCAACAAGCAGGCTGCTGCACCGTCAGAAAACTGTGAAGCATTACCAGCGGTAATATGCTGACCTTGGGCAACCCACTCGCCATCTTTCCAGACAGTTTTCAAACCCTGCAGACCTTCCAGCGTGGTGCTGGGGCGGTTGCACTCATCACGATCGGCGACGACTTCTTTGTGGCCAGCTGCGGTACCGTCTTTTTCAAACAACTGCATATTGGCGGTTAATGGCACTATCTCATCGTCAAAACGACCAGCTTCTTGCGCCGCTGCGGTACGTTGCTGACTTTGCAGTGCATACTCGTCTTGCGCTTGACGGCTGATATTGTAACGCTCAGCAACAATTTCAGCGGTTTCGATCATTGGAATATAGGCTGCAGGCGCAACGGCCATGACGGCTTCAGAGCGTGCACGGTAGGCGTTTTTGTGTTTATTTTGCGTCAACGACAGTGATTCAACACCGCCACCAATCGCCACATCATACTCACCCGTCATGATGCCTTTAGCCGCTTCGCTGATGGCCATTAAGCCTGAAGCACACATGCGATCGACCGCCATGCCCGCCACACTATTAGGCAAACCGCCCGTGTAAGCACTTAAACGGCCAATATTGTAGCCTTGGGTGCCCTGTTGCACGGCGCAACCCATGATCACATCGCCCACAAGCGCAGGATCAATACCGGCACGCTCAACCACCGCACGAATCACGTGACCACCGAGTACCGGTGCTTCAGTATCATTGAAGGAACCGCGAAATGATTTGGTCAGCGCGGTACGCGCCGTAGAGACAATAACAACTTCTTTCATGGAAGATTCCTTAATCATTTGATACAAAAGTATAGCGGCTGATGGTATCCACCACGCACGCAGGTCGGTCACTGCCTTCAATCTCAATAGTGACCCGCACAACCACTTGCACCGCGCCATTGGCGAGGCTTTCCACACCTGTGACTTCACCGGCACCGCGAATGCGCGAGCCCACAATCACGGGTGCAGGGAAACGAATACGATCGCAACCGTAGTTCACACCCATGGCTAAGTTTTCGACCGTCATCAACTGCGGTAAAAAATAATTCACCAAAGATAAAGTCAAATAACCGTGCGCTACAGTGGCACCAAAAGGTCCATCTTTAGCACGCACAGGATCAACGTGAATCCACTGGTGATCACCGGTTGCATCAGCGAAGGTATCAATACGATCCTGCTCGATCAGCAACCAGTCGGTGGCACCCAAGGATTGACCTTGGGCATCGATTAAACTTTGTGTACTTGAAAAAACTGTACTCATTATTGTTATTGCACCTCTTTAAGTGACAGTCTTAAGCTTGTTGCGAACTGCACGACAACACTTCACCCGTCATATAAGACGAATAATCGCTGGCTAAAAACATCATTACGTTCGCCACTTCCCACACTTCAGCGCCACGGCCATAAGCCTCGCGCGACTCCAACTCTTTAAGTAATTCTTCAGGAGCAGATTTACGCAACATCGCATGCACAGCCAAAGATGGCGCTACAGCATTGATACGCACACCAAACTCAGCGGCTTCCAATGCCGCGCAACGGGTAAAGGCCATCACGCCCGCTTTAGCAGCGGCGTAGTGTGATTGCTCTTTTTGTGCACGCCAGCCCAATACCGAAGCGTTATTAATAATCGCCCCGCCATTACCGCGCTCTTTCATTTTTCTCAACATATAGCGCGTCATGCGCATGGTGCCATTGAGCGTGACATCCAATACTTTATTCCACTCACTGTCATCCATATCCAGCAATGCACAGGTCGTACCTAAACCGGCGTTATTAATCAGTACATCCACACCGCCGAGTTGTTCTTCAGCAAAATCAATCAGCGCTTGTACTTCGTCTTCATTGGTGACGTTGCACAGCTTGCCCCAGACTTGATCTGAGCCGCTTTCTTCTTTGATTTTTGCCACTGACGCAGCGAGACGACCTTCGTGTACATCACTGATCACGATGCCACGGCAACCTTCTTCCATTGCTTTAGTCGCTGCTGCACCACCAATACCGACACCCGCAGCAGCAGTGATCAATACGGAGCGACCTTTTAACAGGCCATGTCCTGGCACATATGCTGGATTACGTGTTACATCATTCATAATTATCTGCCTTTTGCTTCTTTGGGCATGCCCAGACCGCGTTCAGCAATAATATTGCGCTGAATTTGGTTGGTACCGCCATAAATAGTGTCGGATCGAGTAAAGAGAAACAGGGACTGCAAGCGCGTCAAATTGTAGGGCGCACTGTCCATCATTTCGGCCTCAGGCCCTAAGATATCCATCGCCAAGGCACCTAAATTACGGTGCCAGCTCGACCAGTGCAGCTTGTACACCAAAGCTGAACTGTCTGGACCGCTGCGCTCATCATTGGACAGCATGCGCATGGCGTTATAGCGCATCAAACGCAAACCTGTATGCGCTTCAGCCAAACGCTGACGCATCACCGGATCTTGCGCAGCACCGTTATCGCGAGCAATGCGAATGATCTCATTGAGTTCATTTTGAAACTGCATCTGCTGACCTAGAGTTGAGACACCGCGCTCAAATCCAAGCAGCGCCATGGCAATCGCCCAGCCTTCGCCCGGCTCACCCACCAAATCTTCAGCCACCGCATCATCAAAAAACACTTCGTTAAACTCAGATGTGCCAGTCAATTGCTCAATCGGGCAAACGGTGATCTCAGGCTGCTGCATCTTCACAAGAAAGAAGCCCAAACCACGGTGCGCAACCGAGTTGGGATCGGTGCGTGCAATCACAAAGCACCAGTCAGACTCATGCGCCAATGAGGTCCAGATTTTTTGGCCGGTAATGCGCCATTGCCCCGTGGCCGCATCTTGCACTGCACGGGTGCGCACATTAGCCAAGTCAGAACCGGCTGATGGCTCCGAGTAACCCTGACACCACAGCTCAGTACCACTCAAAATACCGGGTAGATACTTGGCTTTTTGCGCTTCAGAACCAAAGGCAATTAAAGTTGGCGCGGTTAAACCTTCGCCAATATGCCCCACGCGTCCAGGTGCGCCAGCGCGCGCGTATTCTTCAGCAAAAATCACTTGCTGCTCAATTGATGCGCCGCGTCCACCATACTGTTCAGGTAAGCCAATGCCTACCCAGCGACCTTCGGCCAACTTCTGCTCCCAACGCTGACGCTCTTTGGGGAACATATGTTCATCGCCGGGGCCACCACGAAACTTGAGGTGTTCAAACTCACCGCATAAATTGGCTTGCAGCCAGTTGGCGATTTCCTCGCGAAAACGCTCATCTTCAGCACTAAAAGTCAGTTTCATGAGGCATCCTCCGAGTCCAATAACATCGCTGCAATCAATTCACGTTGTGCGGCACCATGACCTAAATACAGCTCACTGGCTTTAGCGCGCTTAAAGTACAACTGAATATCATACTCTGCGGTAAAGCCCACACCACCAAACAACTGCAATGCGTTACCTGCGTTATAAAAAGCACTGTCTGAGCAATAGCCTTTAGCCATAGCTGCAGCTTCTTCAAGCTCAGCAGCTAAAACTGGATCACCTTCTGGCGCCAATACTTCACTGGCTACACAAGCTGCGTAATACACTGCTGAACAGGCCACTTCGGCTTTGAGCTTCATATCTGCAGCTTTATGCTTAACCGCCTGATAGCTGGCAATTGCGCGCCCAAACTGCTCGCGCTCCATGGTGTAGTCCACGGCCATCTCTAAGGTTTTCGCAGCAATACCTGATTGCTCAGCCGCTAAAGCAATTTTTGCTAAAGCCAAGGTTTTTTGTAGCTGTGGCCACGCCTGACCTTCCTCACCTAAACGCATATCCGTAGCAACTGCTACGGCGTTCAAACTGATTTTAGCTTGGCGGCGGGTTTGATCCATGCTTGGTGTCCAAGTCGCGTCAACGCCTGCGGTATTGGCAGGTACAGCAAACAAAGACACACCTTGGGTACCACTTGAACCGGGAGCGCGTGCGGCAATAATCAACAGATCAGCCGTATCACCATCGAGCACATAGCTGAACTCACCATCCAGCACATAACCGCTGTCGCTCGCCTGATAGGTCGCTGAGATAGCTTGCGCACCCCAAGTGCCACCCATACGCGCCGCTTGCGGGCCGGTCCAAGCTAATGTCGCCGTGCATGAACCTTCAGCAATGGCAGGCAAGAGCTGCTGCTTTTGTGCATCTGAAGCAGAAAGCACAATTGCATTGGTAGCAAAGGCTGTTGTCGCCAAAAAAGGCGAACACAATAATGTACGTCCCATTTGCTCAAGCACGATGGCCAGGTAGACATAACTCATACCTAAGCCACCGTATTCCTCAGGAATAGTGATCGCCTGCAAACACAACTCATTACATAAACGCTGCCAAACCGCGGGATCGTAACTTGCCGCCTGTGTCATCGCCTCGCGTACTTGCTGCGGGCTGGACACATCCGCCAAAAAGGCTTGGGCACTTTCGCGAACCATGTATTGTTCGTCAGTTAATCTAAATTCCATGAGACGCCTCCGGTTTTAGGTTCCGTACACTTTCTGCGCTGGGATCTCTTTGGCCAGCAGGGTTTGCATCGCTTCACCCACTTCAGCCGGTGCCCAACGCGCACCCTTATCAACGCCTTCAGTGGAGCGCCAGCCATCACCAATAGAAATCTTGCCGCCTTCGGACTCAAAAATACGCCCTGTTACATCACTGGAAGCATCAGATGCCAACCAAGCAAACAAGGAGGACACGTTTTCCGGTGCCCAATAGTCAAAGCTGCCATCGGTTGGCGCCGCCATACGGGTGGCCATCGCTTCCACAGCGGTGGTCATACCTGTGCGTGCTGCCGGTGCCACAGCGTTCGCCGTAATACCGTAGCGTCCTAACTCCGCCGCCTGGTTCAAGGTCAGTGCAGCAATACCGGCTTTTGCCGCCGCATAGTTGGATTGACCAATCGAGCCTTGCAGACCCGCACCTGACGTGGTGTTGAGGATACGTCCGCTAACGGGCTTGCCTGCTTTAGACTGGTTGCGCCAGTACTGCACAGCGTGTGACGTGATGCAAAAGTGGCCTTTTAAATGCACACTCATAATCGCATCCCAGTCGGCTTCACTCATCGAAGCAAACATGCGGTCGCGGTTGATTCCAGCGTTATTAAGTACCGCGTGTAAATCACCCCACGTATCAATGGCTTGCTTCACTGCTCGCGCACTGTCTTCATAATTGGTGATATCTGACGTGTTCACCGCAGCTTGACCACCAGCGGCAAGAATCTCATCCACTACGGCTTGTGCAGCGCTTTCATTGATATCATTGACCAATACACACGCGCCTTCAGCGGCCAATACACGCGCGTGTGCTGCACCTAAACCACCACCTGCGCCGGTAATAATCACAACGCGTTTATCTAAAATACCCATGCTCACTTACCCTCTTATTTTTGTGCTTAACCCAAACGCTCAATAATCGTCACGTTAGCCTGACCACCACCTTCACACATGGTCTGTAAGCCAAAACGCTTGCCCGTGTGCTCAAGTTCATGCAGTAACGTGGTCATCAAGCGTGCGCCTGTTGCGCCCAGCGGATGGCCTAAAGCAATCGCACCACCATTGGCGTTAGTACGCGCCGGATCAAAATCCAACTCTTTTTGCCATGCCATCACAACCGAGGCAAAGGCTTCGTTAATTTCGACCAAATCGATATCAGCCATGCTCATGCCCGCTTTTTTCAAAGCATGACGTGTGGCTTCAATGGGCGCGCGCAAGTGCCAGATTGGATCATCACCGCGTACACTTAAGTGATGAATACGGGCACGTGGTGTGAGGTTATAGCGCTTGAGTGCATCTTCTGAAACCACCAAAATAGCGGCTGACGCATCACAGGTTTGGCTCGACACTGCTGCAGTAATATCCGGGTACTCAGGATTCACCGGCTCCAGTGTGGCCATTTTCTCCAGACTGGTTTCACGCGGCGTTTCATCGCGGGTCACATCACCGTAGGCAACGATCTCACGATCAAAACGACCACTTTGAATCGCAGCAATAGCGCGGCGGTGACTTTCTAAAGCAAAGGCTTCCATGTCAGCACGGCTCAAACCCCAGTGCTTAGCAATACGCTGCGCAGCATAGAACTGATCCACTGGCTGACCACCAAAACGCTTCTGCCAACCTAAACTGCCGGAGAACGGATCAGGAAAACCCAAGGGCTGACCGGCCAACATCGCGCTGGAAATAGGAATCTGCGTCATGGTTTGCACGCCACCCACAGCGATCACGTCTTGCGTGCCACTCATCACTGCTTGCGCAGCAAAATGCAGCGCTTGCTGCGATGATCCGCACTGACGGTCAACGGTGGTGCCTGGCACATTCAGGGCTAAACCTGCAGCCAACCAACTGGTGCGAGCGATATCACCGGCTTGCGAGCCAATGGTATCCACACAACCAAAGATCACATCATCGTAATCTTCATCTGGAATGTCATTGCGCTCAACCAGTGCTTTAAGCACATGCGCGCCCAAATCAATGGCGTGTACATTCGACAAGCCACCTTTACGGCGACCTGTCGGGCTGCGTAAAACATCAACAATATAAGCTTCAGCCATGGTGTTACTCTCCAAAAGTGTATTGAGGTCCAACCGCAGCGCCATCTGCAAAAATATCATCAGCAATACGCTGGCGATGGAACTCACGGGTACCCCATGACGAATTCAGAGCCCAAGCGCGCTTCATAAACATTTGCAAGTCAGCTTCCCAGGTGTAACCCATCGCACCATGCACTTGGATACCATGACGCGCTGCTAACAGAGCCGCCTCACAGCAGGTCAATTTCGCATGCGATACATACACATCGGCACGCGGATCATTATTCGCTAAAGCATAGGCCGCGCGATATAACGCAGGCTTGGCGAATTCAATCGCGCTGACCACATCAGCCAGTTTGTGCTTAACCGCTTGAAAACTACCAATGGGCTTACCGAACTGCTTACGCTGTACTGCGTAGTCGACCGATAAATCCAGCATGCGCTGTGCTAAGCCTAAACTTTGTCCAGCCACTGCCAGCGCACCACGATTGAGTGTTTCATTCCACACTTGGGCGCCCGCTTGCGCATCCAGCACTTGGCTGTCGGCGGTGGGCGTAAAGCTGATTTTGCTTAAACGGCGTGAGCTATCGATGCTGCTATGCGCGCCACTGTTCTCGTAACCGGTCTGCTCGCGAGTCACCAGATGCACTGCACCTTCATGCTCAACCAGCACTCTGTCGGCTAAATGCACATCCGCCACCAGCGGATTAATGCTATGCGCGACAGCAATACGCAAATCACCTTCAGCCACTTGCGCTAAAATCTCATTGCGCACAGCCAGATCTTCGGGCAACGCACTTAATAAACCCACTGACACGCAGGCGGTGTCTACCATCGAATCAGGAATGGCGTAATAGCCCAATTCCTGTGTCAACAACGCCCAAGCAATATCATCCATACCCAAGCCGCCTTGGGCTTCAGGTACAGACAGTGCCGTCAGGCCTTGCTCAGCAATTTTGCGGTGCAACTCAGGTGAGCGACCCGCTTCAGTTTCCCAGATTTCACGCAACATCTCGGGGGCCGCTTCAGTCATCAAAAAACGGCTGATGGCTTCTTTGAAGACGAGTTGATCTTCGGTAAATGTAAAATCCATGATCTATCCTCTTTTCATCGCGGCAGTTCGAGCAGACGCTCGGCAATGATATTGCGCTGAATTTCATTAGTGCCGGCATAAATCGGTCCGGCTTGAGCAAACAAGAAACCTTCCAACCAGTCGCCATTGGCAACCACATCGCTGGAACCGGGCTGCAGCTCGGCATAGGAGCCCAGCATTTGCATGGCGGCTTCGTGCATTTTTAAGTCCAGCTCTGACCAGATGATTTTATTGATGCTCGATTCTGCACCAATAGTGGCACCCTTATGAATACGGCTGACGGTGTGATAAGCCGACTGTGCATAGGCCTCGGCGCTCATCCAGCACTCAATCACGGCATCACGTAAGCTGCCATTTTCACCGTGCTCTTGCGCATAGCTGCGATACAAGTCCACTAAACGCTTCACTGTGGCTTGGAAACGCGCGGGTGAACGCAATAACAATCCGCGCTCAAAGCCTGCGGTCGCCATGGCTACCGCCCAACCTTGGCCCACTTCACCGATGCAGTTAGCAGCGGGCACACGCACATCATCAAAGAACACTTCGGCAAAGGCTTCTTTACCATTGAGTGCTTTAATCGGACGTACTGTCACGCCCGGTGCATCCAAAGGCACCATCATGTAGCTCAGGCCGTGGTGGCGCTTGCTGTCAGGATCCGTGCGGAATAAGCCAAACACCCAGTCCGCATAAATCGCACGAGTGGACCAAGTTTTCTGGCCATTAATAACAAACTCAT
>JAAZJF010000297.1 GCA_012800475.1 Gammaproteobacteria bacterium | reverse complement strand
TTACCGTTACGATCATTTGACCGTTGCTGATGCAGATATGGATATGACGGGTAGCTTTTATGACACTAAAGCGAAAGTACATACGATGGGTGTCAACTGGTACGCTAACGATGCGGTCAAAGTTTCCGCAAACTATTTAAAGGCTAAGACTGATCAGGTCGCTAATGCTGCCAATGATGACAGTGGTGATGCGATCAGTTTGCGCGTGCAATACGCTTTTTAAAGAACCAACCCTGCTGTACTCAATGCTGCTTCTTTAACCCTGCTTCGGCAGGGTTTTTTTATTTATGTTAATAAAATCTGCTTTTTTCCATGCAATTGCTGACATTTACGGCAAAAATAGGCATATTCATAGGATTGTTTTTAAGATCAAGGATTGTGGATGGCCAGCTTTTTAGTTTTACATGGGCCTAACTTAAATTTGTTAGGTACGCGCGAACCCGATGTCTATGGTGCAACCACGCTGGCGCAGATTAATCAGGCGCTGGTTGAGCAGGCTGAAGCTGCCGGCCACCGTTTAGCGTTTTTGCAAAGCAATGCCGAGCATCTACTGATTGAGCGAATTCATGCGGCACGTGATGAGAAAATCGACTGCATTATTATCAATCCAGCAGCTTTTACTCATACCAGTGTCGCATTGCGTGACGCGTTGCTTGCTGTGAGCATCCCATTCTTCGAAGTGCATCTTTCTAATGTGCATCAGCGAGAAAAATTTCGTCACCATTCCTACTTCTCAGATGTAGCAGTAGGTGTGATTTGTGGTCTAGGCGCGAGCGGTTACCGCTTTGCTTTAGACGCAGCCTTTGAACATATTAAATAATAACCACTCAGTTTTGGAGTCACGGTCAATGGATATTCGTAAAGTTAAAAAGCTTATTGAATTGCTAGAAGAGTCAGGCATTGATGAGTTAGAAATACACGAAGGTGAAGAGTCCGTTCGTATCAGTCGCCACAGTAAGCAAGTTGCACAGCAGCCTGTATATGCTTCAGCGCCTGCACCTGTTGCAGCGCCAGCTCCTGTAGCCGCAGCGCCAGCTGCAGACGCAGCACCTGCATGTCCTAAGTTTAACGGTACCGTTGCGCGCTCACCGATGGTGGGTACGTTCTACCGCGCAGGTTCACCTGACTCTGAAGACTTTGTAGCAGTGGGTCAAACCATTAAGAAAGGCGATGTGTTATGCATCGTTGAAGCGATGAAAATGATGAACCACATTGAAGCAGAAGTCGGTGGTGTGATTGAGTCTATCCTAGTCGACAATGGTCAGCCGGTTGAATACGACCAACCCTTGTTCACCATTGTCTAACGACTTAGGAGTTTACAATGTTGGAGAAAGTCCTGATTGCTAACCGTGGTGAAATTGCTTTACGCATTCTCCGCGCATGTAAAGAATTAGGTATCAAAACTGTTGCAGTGCATTCCACTGCAGACCGTGAGTTGATGCATTTATCATTGGCCGATGAGACGGTGTGTATTGGTCCAGCACCAGGTACACAGTCTTATTTGAACATCCCAGCGATTATTGCGGCAGCAGAAGTGACTGGCGCAACAGCTATCCATCCAGGCTATGGTTTCTTAGCTGAAGATGCGAATTTTGCTGAGCAAGTGGAAAACTCAGGCTTTATCTTTGTCGGTCCAAGCGCTTCAGTGATTCGTATGATGGGCGATAAGGTTGCGGCCAAAGAAGCCATGATTGCTGCAGGTGTACCTGTAGTACCAGGTTCGGATGGCGCACTACCTAAAGATGAAGAGCAGGCTTTAGCCATTGCCCGTAAAGTGGGTTACCCCGTGATCATCAAAGCCGCTGGCGGTGGTGGTGGTCGTGGAATGCGTGTGGTGCATAAAGAAGAAGACTTGATTCGTTCGGCGACTTTGACCCGTAATGAAGCAGCACAAATCTTTGGTAACCCGGTTGTGTATTTAGAAAAATACCTCGGCAGCCCACGTCACGTTGAGATTCAAATCTTAGCGGATGGTCAAGGTAATGCGATTCACTTAGGTGATCGTGATTGCTCGTTACAACGTCGTCACCAAAAAGTGATTGAAGAAGCGCCAGCGCCAGACATTGATGAAGAAGCACGCCAGCGTGTGTATGCACGTTGCGTTAAAGCCTGTATTGATATTGGTTACAGCGGTGCGGGTACGTTTGAGTTCTTGTACGAAGACGGTCATTTCTACTTTATTGAAATGAATACCCGTATTCAGGTTGAGCACCCGATCACTGAAATGATCACGGGTGTTGACCTGGTTAAAGAAATGCTCAGCATTGCCGCAGGTAATAAGCTGTCAATCAAGCAAGAAGATATCGAGATGCGTGGCCACTCAATTGAGTGCCGAATCAACGCTGAAGACCCTGATAACTTTATGCCCAGTCCAGGTTTAGTGAAGCATTTTCATGCGCCGGGCGGTAACGGTGTGCGGGTTGATAGCCACTTGTACAGTGGCTATAGCGTGCCACCCAACTATGACTCGCTGATTGGTAAAGTCATTACTTGGGGTGCGACCCGTGAAGAGTCGATGGCGCGGATGCGTAATGCTTTAGATGAGATCATTATTGATGGCATTAAAAGTAACGTACCTTTGCATCGCAATTTATTGAATGACAAAGGTTTCTGTAAAGGTGGTGTGAATATTCACTATCTTGAGAAGCTGTTAGGTATGAGCTAAAGCTTTAGCCGACAAAAAAGCCGATCTATAGATGATCGGCTTTTTTGTTTATGGTGATCAGGCTTGGGTGCTTAGATTACAGTTTTGCTGATTTACCGGCCACGCAAAAACAGTTTATCCAGTTCATCCATGCCTAACTGCGTCCAAGTAGGACGGCCATGGTTGCATTGTCCACTGCGTTCAGTCACTTCCATATCCCGCAGCAGGGCATTCATTTCTACCAGAGTGAGACGGCGGTTAGCACGCACAGCACCGTGGCACGACATGGTGGCCAACAACTCATTGGTATGGGTTTGAATCTTATCGCTGGTGCCGTACTCCATTAAATCAGAGAGTACATCGCGTACTAATTCAGCTGCATCGGCTTGCTTGAGTAAGGCTGGAATTTGGCGAATAGCCAAGCTTTCTGGGCCTAGGCTTTGTAATTCAAAACCCAGCTGCGTAAACCATTGTGCATGTTGTTGTGCGCAATCCACTTCGCGCTCACTTAAGGCTAAGGTTTGCGGCACGAGGAGCGGTTGACCACGTAAGCCTTCATCGGCCATCGCCAGTTTTAAGCGCTCATACATCACGCGCTCATGTGCAGCGTGCATATCAACTAGGACCATGCCGTGTTGGTTTTCCGCCAGAATATAAATACCTTTGAGCTGTGCGATGGCAAAACCTAAGGGTGGAATATCCTCTTGTCCTGTCTCAGCTAAGTTGCCCAAAGGTTCCGCAAAGGCTTGATAAGCGCTTTGATAGTTTTCAGGTGGGCGTGTTGCTTGAGATGTGGGATGGGCATAGCTGCTCCGACTGGAGCTGGATTCAAATGGCGCGCGCGCTGCAAAAGTCGGTTGTGCGCTTGGGGTTGGGCTTAATGGAATATGACCTTGTGGCCCAAATTCACCCGCCTCTAAGCCGCTGACACTTTGCTGTGGATGTAAGCTGAGTGTGCTGGCAGGTTCGAGTTTGTCTTCTGGGCGTATATCAGCAATAGCACGATGCAATGTGCCGTATAAAAAATCATGCACGCTGCGGTTTTCACGAAAACGCACTTCATGCTTGGTAGGGTGCACGTTGACATCCACGCTGCCTGGATCGAGCTCTAAGAACAAGACAAACGCAGGATGACGACCACCGTACATCACGTCACGGTAGGCTTGGCGTACGGCATGGGCAACCAAGCGATCACTGACCACACGGCCATTGACATAGAAGTGTTGCATATCGGCTTTGCTGCGTGAAAATGTAGGCAAACCCACCCAGCCCCACAGGTGTAAACCATTGCGTTCCACATTGATGGGTAATGCTTGTTCTAAAAAAGCATCACCACATACCGCGGCAATCCGGCGTGCTTGTGAGATATCGTCGTGCGCTGGATGCAGTGCAAGAATTGTTTTGCCATTGTGGCGTAAGTGAAAAGCCACATCAAAGCGCGCCAGAGCCATACGCTTGATCACATCTTGCAAATGATCGAATTCAGTTTTTTCTGTGCGTAAAAACTTGCGGCGCGCTGGCGTGTTAAAAAACAAATCACAGACTTCAACCGTCGTGCCCACAGGGTGCGCCGCAGGTTGTACACGCGGCTGCATATCGCGCCCCTCGACTTCGACTTGCCATGCTTGCTCAGCATCAGCAGTGCGCGAGGTGAGGGTGAGGCGTGATACTGAACTGATTGAGGCTAAAGCTTCGCCGCGAAAACCTAAGCTGGCAACGCCTTCAAGATCTTCCAGCATGATGATTTTACTGGTGGCGTGACGCGCCAGCGCTAAAGGGAGCTGATCGGCAGCAATGCCATGTCCGTCATCGCGGATCTGTAAGCGTTTGACACCACCTTGCTCCACATCAATCTCGATGCGTTTCGCACCGGCATCTAAACAGTTTTCCAGTAGTTCTTTGGCTACGGATGAGGGTCGCTCAACCACTTCACCCGCTGCTATTTGGTTGGCTAAACGCGGGCTCAGTAGGTGAATGGCACGTACATCAGTCATTATTGTCCTGCTAAAGTTGTAGCTGGCACCGTCAGTAGTTGACCCACTTTGAGTGCATCACTTTTAAGTTTGTTGGCATTGCGCAGTTGCGCGGGGCTGATTTGATAGCGCTGGGCGATCAAGGACACGCTTTCACCGGAGCGTACGACATGCTCGCGAGGCCCAATAGCAAGTTTGCCAGAGTCGCGCAACCACGCCACATAACTGCCCGGTGGTGGGTTTTGTTGGAAAAACTGACGAATGCCCGTGTGAATTGAGCGCGCTAAGGCTTGTTGATGTGAGCGATTGGCGAGTTTTTTGGATTCACCTGGGTTACTGATAAAGCCCGTCTCAACTAAAATAGATGGCATATCGGGTGATTTGAGCACCATAAAACCTGCTTGTTCAACGCGTTTTTTATGTAACGCAGTAATGCGCCCCATATTGCTTAAGACTTTTTGCCCCACATCAAGGCTTGAAGACAGTGACGCCGTCATCGACAGGTCGAGCAATACACCAGCGAGCATGGCATCTTTATCATGCAGTTTAACGTTACCCGCGCCACCAATCAGGTCAGAGCGGTTTTCACTGTCGGCTAACCAGCGTGCTGTTTCTGAGGTCGCACCGCTGTCAGATAAGGCAAACACCGACGCACCAAATGCCGCAGCGCGCGGTGCAGCATCGGCGTGTACCGAAACAAATAGATCGGCACCTTTCTTACGGGCAATTTCAGTGCGGCGACGTAGCGGAATAAAATAGTCACCGGTGCGCACCAGTTCGGCACGGAAACCCTTTTCAGCATTGATTTGGCGTTGCAGTTCTTGGGCGATTTTTAAAACGATATCTTTTTCACGCACGCCACCTGGGCCAATTGCGCCAGGATCTTCACCGCCGTGTCCCGCATCAATGGCAATGACAATGTCGCGCTTGTGCGAGGCTGGCAACTTGGACAGCTTAGCTGTTGGTGTGGCGGCAGGCGGTGCAGCAGTCGCGGCCGGTTGTGGAGCCACTTGCTTGGGTACGCTGGCGCCTTGGTCAAATAAATCAACCACTAAGCGGTGACCGTATTGTTGATTGGGCGTTAAGGTGAAGCTTTTAGGTGTTACTTGTTCGGAAATATCCAGAACAATACGCAACTCGTCCGTTCCTTGTTTACCGGTACGCACTTGAGTAATCGGCGATTTGCCGCCCGTGAGTCCAGAGAGTTGAGTGGAAAGCTGCGTTTTTTTAATATCGATCACAATACGATCAGGAGCACTTAGAGTAAAAACACTGTGCTCAACAGGACCTGTGAGGTCAAACACGAGGCGTGTGTTATCAGGCGCACGCCATAAGCGCGCACTATTAACTTGGGTCATTGCCAATGCTTCTAATGGCAAAGTAATGCAGATAACTAAAGCCGCTAGTAATTGTGGGATGCGCACGTATGACCTCGCTGTGTGTTTTAAGTCAGGTTTGCCAAAGCGACGCACCAAATTTTGCCGCGTGTACTCAAAGGTAATAATCGCACAATTCGCCCGTCATTATGCGCTTTTATCATGATTTTCAGGTCAGGTTGGGGTAAATAGCCTGCACCTTGTTGTGGCCATTCAATTAAACACAGATCATCGTCAGCAAAATAATCGCGTATGCCTAAGTATTCCAGTTCTTCTGGGTCGGCGAGGCGATATAGATCAAAATGCCAGACGTTAATAGCGTTGATATTGTAGGGTTCAACCAAGGTGAAGGTTGGACTTTTGACTGGGCCGGTGTGTCCTAAACCACGTAAAATACCGCGTGAGAGCGTGGTTTTCCCGGCGCCTAAGTCACCTTCTAAAAAAATCAGACCATGCCCTGCAGTTTGAGCGGCAATGGCGTGCCCTAAACGCGTCATGGCGTCTTCATCTTTCATATACAGTTCTACGCCTGACATGGGCTGTGTTCCTCTAATAAATATCGAATACTTTGACACATATCGCTGGCTGCAAGTCCGCGGCCGTTTAGGGCGAGACGTTCGCCTGCACAGGCGTGCAACCACACTGCTAAACAGGCTGCGGGGTAAGCTGCTAGGCCTTGTGCAATCAGGGCTGCGATCACGCCGCTCAGAACATCACCTAGACCTGCGCCAGCCATAACCGGATGGCCACGCTCCACGCGCGATAACTCGCCCTCAGGAGTGGCGATTAACGAGTGGTGACCTTTAAGTACAGTGACCGCATTATAGCGTTGTGCAAGTTGTAGTGCAGCGTTGTTTCGGTCGGCTTGTACTTGGGCTGTGCTGATATGAAGTAAGCGCGCTGCTTCACCTGGGTGAGGTGTCATAATTAAGTGTGTAGCTGGGCTGCAAAACCCACTGGCCAATAGATTCAGTGCGTCAGCGTCCCATATTTGTGGCGTCTTTTCGTGTGTGACGCAGCTCAACAGCGCGCGCGACCACGCAGATTGCCCCAAACCTGGACCCACAACCAAGACACTGGCGCGTGCTAATGGTTCGCGCAATTGTAGCGCGCTGCGTATGCCATGGCTCATAACCTCAGGTAAACGACTCAGAGCTGCACTGATATGCTCACTGCGAGTCGCTAAACTGACCATGCCAGCACCGCAGCGTAAAGCGGCTTCAGCACTGAGCAATCCTGCGCCACCCATACCTAAATCGCCGGCAATAACCAGCACATGCCCCAGTTGGCCTTTATGCGTATCGTCGGCACGCGGTGCAAGGCGCGCAAGATTATCAGCATGTATACTGCGCACGGATTGGGAATGCATCATGATTGTGTGCCCATGGTCGATACTTTAATTGATAGCATAACAATGTTTAAGAGGGCGCGTTACATGTCAGCTCAAGAGCTTGATTTGGTTGCACTGACTGCGTCGATTCGCCAGTGGGCTGCAGAGCTGGGCTTTCAGCAGCTGGGTATCACTGATACTGAGTTGGGTGAAGACGCCGCACGTTTGGATGCCTATTTAGCGGCTGGCTATCATGGTGAAATGGCCTATATGGCCAGTCATGGCACGATGCGTTCGCGCCCTGCAGAGTTAGTGCCAGGTACCTTGCGCGTGATTTCAGTGCGGATGGACTATTTACCTGAAGACACACGTATGGCTCAGATGTTGGCGCAACCTGAACAAGCCTATATTTCACGCTATGCCTTAGGGCGTGACTATCACAAGTTAATTCGCAAACGCTTGCAGCAATTGGCAGAAAAAATCACTGCCGCGATTGGTCCTTTTGGTTACCGTGCGTTTGTTGACAGTGCGCCGGTTATGGAAAAGCCTCTCGCGCGTAAAGCGGGCTTGGGTTGGATGGGGAAAAACACCCTGATCTTAAATCGTAAAGCGGGCAGTTGGTTTTTTTTAGGCGAGCTGTTTGTTGATCTGCCTTTGCCGGTGGATGCACCGCAAGATCGCGATCATTGCGGCAAGTGCAGCGCCTGTTTAGATGTGTGCCCCACACAAGCCTTTGTGGGTGAGCGGGTGCTGGATGCACGTCGCTGTATTTCATATTTAACCATTGAGCTTAAAGGTGCGATTCCAGTCGAGCTCAGATCATTGATGGGCAACCGTGTGTTTGGTTGTGATGATTGCCAGCTGGTGTGCCCGTGGAATCGTTTTGCTAAAGCCACGCAAGAAGATGATTTTAAGCCGCGCCATGATTTAGATAACGTCACTTTAGCGCAACTCTTTATGTGGACTGAGGAGCAGTTTTTAAAACGCACGCAAGGCTCGCCGATGCGGCGTACGGGTTATGAGCGCTGGTTGCGCAATATTGCTGTGGGTTTAGGCAATGCGCCCAGTACCATTCCAGTATTGGAAGCGCTTAAAGCGCGGTTAGACGATCCATCTGAGTTAGTACAAGAGCATGTACGTTGGGCCTTGCAGCAGCATCAAGCTCAATAATGGTGGGTACGCTGTGTGAGCATCACCTAAGCTGCTTGTCGGTTAAGCGCCGCACAATCAAGCTAAATCTTGCGAATATCGCTATGATATGCGCCCCTTTCAACCCTCTAGTGTTTTAAAACATCATGACAGTAAACGATTATGAAATGGCTTGGGGCATTTATGCCGTGTCTGCTTTGGGCTGTATGTTAGCGTGGTTTTATTTCACCGGCTGGATGTGGCGTTATGCGCGTGAACCCTTGCGCGTGCTGGTGGCGATTATATTGTTTACACCGACTATTGTTGATCCTGCACGGGATTTTTATGCGCCGGCTATTGCGATTACGGCAATGGATATATTGTTTAAAGATGGCAGTGATCTGTGGCGTTCGGTGGCTGATTTGGTGATGTATGGCGCGTTTGTGTTTGCTGTTTATGCTGTGTTTGTTGCGGTGCGTGTTTTGCTGCAGCGCAAAAAAAATCAAACTCAAGCCGCTCAACGATCCACTTCAGCTGATAAAAATCACGACTATGAATTGTCTGAACCGACGCTGCAGCAGGTCTTGGCTGCGGATGCCGATAGCCCAGAATCCGGGCTTAGAGCGCAACGTTAGGAGGTTTGCAGTATGTGTGAGTTATTGGGCATGAGTGCAAATGTGCCGACTGATGTGGTGTTTAGTTTTACCGGTTTAATGCAGCGCGGTGGCCATACGGGGCCGCATCGTGATGGTTGGGGGATTGGCTTTTATGAAGGGCGCGGTTTGCGTTTATTTCAAGATCCGTTAGCCAGTGCTGATTCTGAAATTGCGCGCTTAGTGCAGCGTTATCCGATTAAAAGTGAAACGGTGATCGGTCATATTCGTCAGGCTAATGTTGGGGCGGTGAGCTTGGCCAATACGCATCCCTTTATGCGGGAAATGTGGGGGCGCAATTGGTGTTTTGCCCACAATGGTCAGTTGGCCGATTTTGCACCGCAGCTGGGTATGTACCAGCCGGTGGGTGATACCGATAGCGAAGCGGCGTTTTGCGATATGCTCAACCGTTTGCGTGCGGCCTGTAGCAGTGAGTGTGGTATTGAGCAGTTGCTGCCGGTGATTGTTGCGGCCTGTAACGAGTATCGCAGTAAAGGGGTGTTTAACTGTTTGCTGAGTAATGGTGATTGGTTATTTAGCTATTGCACGACTAAGCTGGCGCATATTACCCGTCGTGCACCTTTTGGTCCGGCTACGCTGAAAGACGCTGATATGAGTGTGGATTTTCAATCTGAAACCACGCCCAATGATGTGGTGACTGTGTTGGCTACAGAGCCGTTAACTGATAACGAATTGTGGACGCTGTATGCCCCGGGTGAATGGCGTTTGTGGCGTAATGGCGAGACTATTGCGCAGGGGTGTTAGTTCTTTCTTGTTCTTGTGCGTGCGCATGACGCAGCGCGCTAGTATCACTCTTCCCTCCACGGTGCGTCCCGCCCCAAGTCGGGCGCTACGCCATCCATGGCTACGCTTGCCGTGACACTAGCACGC
>JAAZJF010000044.1 GCA_012800475.1 Gammaproteobacteria bacterium | reverse complement strand
GCTGTTTGTCCGTAGGTGGTTGTGTGCGCATGAATACCTTGTTGCGCGCGCAGTCCTGAGCGACCGCCGTCAGCTAAAATGGCGAGATCGCAGGTCACGCTGCTGCCATCATCTAGGCTCAGTTGATAGCCATCGTCTAAAGTCTGCATCTGTTCCACGCGCGCCGGGCAACGCCATTGCACAACTTCAGGATCTAATGCCGCCCATAAACAATGCCCCAGCCACGCATTTTCAACCACATAACCTAGTGCGGGTACGCCTTCCTGTGCAGCATTTAAGCGTGCGGCAGCAAAGCGTCCACGGTCGGAAATATGAATATCATAAATGGCTTCTGCGCGTGGTGCGATGGTGTCCCAGAGACCTAAACGTTGATAAATTTGCTGGCTGCCGTACGAAAGCGCCGATGCGCGACCATCATAACTGGGCTGGTAGGTGTCACCGGGTGCATAAGGCTCAATGAGCACGATAGTCCATTGCCGCTCCCGCGCTCCCGCTTGTAACGCCAGGGCTAAGCTGGCACCGACTAAACCACCACCAATAATTGCGATCTGCACTCGGCTCATGGGCTAAGCTCCTGCTTGTTGTGCTGCAGCCATTAAATGTTCAATCTCAGCGATTGTTTTGGGCACGGCGTTGGTCAATACACGGCAGCCATCTTCAGTAACCACCACATCATCTTCAATACGCACGCCAATGCCACGCCACTGTTCGGGTACTGTTAAGTTATCCACAGCAATATAAATACCCGGCTCGACCGTCATGGTCATACCCGCAGCCAGTGTGCGCCATTGACCGTTGATTTTATATTCACCCACATCATGCACATCCAGCCCCAGCCAGTGGCCGGCGCGGTGCATATAAAATGGACGGTAAGCATGATTGGCAATCAACTCATCAAGTTCGCCTTGCAGCAAACCTAGCTCTAATAAACCAGCGGTAATCACCCGCACCGTGGCGTCATGGGCATCATTCCAGCAGTGCTGGGGTGAAATATAATTGAGTGCCTCAAGGTTGGCTTTGAGCACAATAGTATAAATAGCCCGCTGTTCAGGACTAAAGCGACCACTGACCGGGAAGGTGCGGGTAATGTCGCTTGCGTAGCAATCAATTTCACAGCCGGCATCAATCAGCACTAAGTCGCCGTCGTGCAGCGGTGCATTGTTTTCAGTGTAATGCAAAATACAGGCGTTTTTACCACTGGCGACAATGGATGAGTAGGCTGCTAAGCGTGCGCCACCTTTACGAAACTCATAGTCGAGTTCGGCTTCTAGATGGTACTCATAGAGCCCTGCTTTGGCTGCTTGCATGGCATGGATATGCGCGCGGCAGGAAATATCTGCAGCTTGTTGCATGGTGGCTATTTCTGCAGGGCTTTTATGCAGGCGTGCTTCATGTACGAGCGGATCGAGCATGACAAATTCTGTCGGTGGCTGGGCACCCATGCGCGCTTGACTGCGCAGTGTCGTCAGCCACTTGCTCATATTTTGATCAAACTCAGGATTGTTGCCAATGGCGTAATACACACGCTCACAACCCTCCATTAATTTAGGCAAAATATCATCGATTTCGCTGATTGGAAACGCATCGTCAGCGTGATAATCGGCAATCACGCCAGCTTGGCCGGCGCGTAAACCATCCCAAAGCTCACGCTCAGGATTACGCTCGCGGCAAAACATCACAAAAGGGCCTTGCTCGCGCTGAGGAATTAAAACCAGCACCGCTTCAGGCTCAGAAAAACCTGACAAGTAGAAAAAATCACTGTCTTGCCGATACGGGTACTCAACGCTGCTGTTGCGTGCACTGACGGGCGCTGCCGGTAAAATGGCAATGCTGTTGGGCGTCATGCTTTGCATCAAGTGTTGGCGGCGTTGGGCGTATTCAGAGGTGCTGATTGAGCTCATGCGGTGTGGCTCCTGTTGGTTTAATGTACGGCGGGTGTGGCGTCTTTGTCGTCTGTACTAGGTGGCGTGTAGTTAGCGCATTCGGTAAAGATAAATAAAGGTGCAACGCGCAGATACTCACTGACCTCCATATACGCCACTTCGCCTTCTTCGTGTTCTTCTTCATCCACTTCGATTTGCGCGATTGAAATTAAATCTTCAAGAATTTCACGCACATCTTTAGAAATTTCGGTCTGGCCGATATTGCCACCAAAACCGCTTAAAAAGCCTTGCGCCCATTGGCCTAGTGCCAGAGTACGCAATTGTAATGTCTCGTCATCGCTGGGCAGTAGCAAGGTCAGTGAAACGCTGCTTTGTGCTACAAGTTCAGCTTTGACCATCTCTTGTAGGCCCAGTAATGCAGCATGCAAGCTGCTAGGAACGGCTTCGTCGAACAGGTCTTGAGCTTCTTCCAGCCAGCCTTCAGCGGTGAAGTTGCCACTGGCGCAGCAGCGGCCTAGCAGTAAACCTTGCAGTTCGGCGGGTGAAACACTATGCCCATTGGCGTTGAGCAAGGTGGCAAATGAGGTGTATGCAGATTGAGTTTGAGGCATGAAAAATCCGAATTAATGGAACTGTTACGTGGTTTGAAGAGTCGTTTATGTGCTACGCCCGAGTATATCGCGTTGTTGGCTCTGGCGCTAAACACAGAACCGTGCAGCCGTTCATCTAGCCAATCACTGCTGGCTGTTATCCACAGGCTGAACAGCATAAGAGCTGGCCACTGGAATGAAAATGAGTAGGAGCATGCGCAGTGTATTAAAAATATTTATCAACACAGCTTAATAGCGGCGTATGTGGCGTTATACGGGCGTTAGAATGATATACAATAGCTGCATTATATGACGTGATAGAGATTGGAGGGCTGGTGAAAAAGACAGATTTACAAGCCTTGATGCAGGCGGTTGAGCACTTACTTGCACGCCATACGGAGCTGCAACAGCAGAATCAAATATTGCGTGAAGAGCGTGGTCAATTAATAGAAAAAAATGATATAGCGCAGCAGAAAATTGTCGCTATGATTTCTCGGCTTAAAGCGTTGGAGCAAGATTTATGACTCAACCCCAGACGGTCACTGTGCGTATTATGGACAAGGACTATCATATTGCTTGTCCTGCGCATGAGAGTGAAAATTTAGAGCGTGCTGCACTGTATCTTGATCAGAAAATGCGTGGCATCCGCCGCTCTGGCAAGGTGATTGGCGCAGAACGTATTGCAGTCATGGCGGCCTTAAATATTACCTATGAACTGCACAGTAAAGAGCAGGCGCAACAGGCCTACGCTGCGGATACAGAACAGGTGCAAGGCTTGCTTGAGCGAGTGCAGCAGACTTTAGAGAGCGCAGAGTAATCGACTCTTGAGGCTCACAAAGATTTGTGTATACTGAGGCCATCTCCCTCGAGTGTTAGCCAGTTGACTACGTCCCTGAGCCGATTCATACCACACCGGGGATTACATTTTTAGACTGGTGTGCATGTCCGCTTGCGGAAAGCCTAAAAGTCTGACGTAATCTCCACCTTGAACTCTTCGGGTTCAAGGGCTATGTCAGTAGCGGCACTTCTGGGGAGGCCTTTTTTAGTCCATGCAATACGATCTATCTACCTCTCGTGCCCAGTTACGTCGGAAATTACGACAACAGCGGCGCAACTTATCTCCTAGCCAACAAGCACATGCGGCGCAGCAACTGTTTAAACAGTTAGCTCAGCATCCGCTATTTCGTCGCGCGCAACATATTGCTCTATACCTTGCCAGTGATGGCGAGATTGATCCGCAGTGCTTAATGCATGAAGCCTGGCGTCAGGGTAAATATGTGTATCTGCCAGTGCTGCCGCGTTGGCCAAAAACAGCGATGGTTTTTCAGCGAGTGCGCCCCGTTCAGCAGTGGGAAAAAAATCGTTTTGGTATTTTACAGCCACGTTGGTGTGTTGCCGATCAGCGATCTGCGTGGACCTTGGATGTGGTGTTTTTGCCCTTGGTGGGTTTTGATCAGCAGGGCGGTCGTTTAGGTATGGGCGGCGGTTTTTATGATCGCTGTTTTGCCAAGTTGCATCAGCGTGATCATATGCTGACGCCTAAGCGTATTGGCTTAGCGCATGAGTGCCAGCGTGTGGAGAGTGTACCGCTGGCGCCCTGGGATGTTGCGCTACATGGAGTGGTTACTGATCAGCATTGGTATAAGGGACAAGCATAGTGTCGCTGGGGTATTTTTTGACTTCAGCTTGATAGTCACCGCGCTCCCAAAAGCTTTGTGTATAGCCTGTCGTCACGACGCCTAAGCTCAGAATAATAGCGAGCACCCAGATTAAGTCAGGCTTGCGTTTCATTGTTGCTTGATTCTCCATCGCAGGCTCTTGCAGCGTGCGCATCTATATATGTCAAAATTCTTTAATGCTGGGGTGCGTTTCAATATGACCCTTGCACGTCAGCATCAACTGATTGCATATCTTGAATAAAGTTCAATCTTTTTTAAAAAATATGCCCAATACAGCGAGCCTGCTGATTGCTTTGGCTAAAATAATAAGCGGCAGCGTATTGTCCGACAGAATCGATATAAAAGCGATTGTTTTAGTGCTTGCGCCTAGACGACTTGCTTCTGGGGGGTACAATCGACCGATATTGATTCGTATCGTATGGGCACTAGTGTATACATTTACAAACTGTGTATTTGACTGTCCGTATATTTTTTACACTCGAGTGGCATGGTTGGCCGCTATCGAGTTCTTAATGGCTAGGAGCAAGCATGTCTACGCATAAAAGTCCGTCTCGTTTATTTGTTGTGCCTTTACTCATTGCTTTAGCCGCTGCAGGTGGTTTTGGTTATTGGAAGTCATTACAAGACCGTCTGCCTGAAGGGGTGTATGAAGGTAATGGCCGCTTAGAAGCGACTGAAGTACAGGTGGCCACCAAATCCCCCGGGCGTTTGGCCGAAGTGTTAGTGGCTGAAGGCGACAGTGTTGTCACCGGTCAGTTGTTGGCGCGCATTGATACGCGCACCTTGGAAGCACAACGCACCCAAGCACAATCGGAAGTTTTGCGTGCGCAAGAAAATGTTGCCGCTGCACAAGCAACAGTGCATTTGCGTGTCAGTGAGCGTCGTTTAGCTCAGCAAGATTTAAAGCGTTTTCGTGAGCTTTATGCGCGTGGACATGCCAGTGGTCAGCAGATTGATCAGCAGCAAGCCCGTTTTGATACCGCCTCAGCAGCCTTAGAAGCCGCTCAAGCTCAGGTGCAGTCTGCGCAGGCCAGCATTGGCTCGGCGCAAGCGCTGGTGGCGCAGTTAACCAGTGAAATTGAGGACAGCAGTTTGCGCGCGCCCATGGATGGTGTGGTGCAATTGCGCTTGGCGGAACCGGGTGAAGTGCTGGGTGCAGGTGGACGGGTATTTCTATTAATTGATCCCACAGATCAGTATATGAATGTGTATTTACCCTCAGCAGTGGCCGGTCGTTTAGCGGCAAAAGATGAGGCGCGCATTGTGTTGGATGCCTTACCTGAGCAACCGTTACCTGCCGAAGTGGCGTTTGTGGCTGCCAAAGCACAGTTCACCCCTAAAGAAGTCGAAACCCGCGATGAGCGTCAAAAACTTGTTTTCAGAGTGAAGTTACGTCTGACCCAACCCAGCGCTGTACCTCAAGCCAAGCCAGGTATGCCGGGCTCAGCCTATGTGCGTCAAGCGCACGATGTGAGCTGGCCTGAATCCTTAGAGTAAGGTGTAGCGCTCAACCTGTCTGTGGATAGGTTGAGGCATTGAAGGGCGGTGAGTGCAGCATCGAATGGGCTGCAACAATGGATTGGATCGTAGGTAAAGCAGCATGAGCACAGAAGCAATTAAAGCCACTGATATTTCGCACCGTTATGGGCAGCACAGTGCGCTGTCGCAGGTGAGTTTTAGTCTACCTGTGGGCAGTCGTTGTGGCTTGATCGGTCCAGATGGCGCGGGGAAGTCCAGCTTATTGGGTTTGATTTCTGGGGTAAAAATCTTACAAAGCGGTCAGTTGGATGTGTTGGGTGGTCCGATTGATCAGCGTCGTCATCGTTCAAGCTTGTATCAGCGCATTGCTTTTATGCCACAAGGTTTGGGGCATAACCTCTATCCGGATTTATCCATTGCCGAAAATATTCGTTTTTTTGCCACCTTATTTGGTTTAAACCGCGATGAGCGCGAAGTGCGCATGAGCAGCTTATTGGCCGCCACTGACCTGACGGAATTTGTGGATCGGCCGGCGGGTAAATTATCCGGCGGGATGAAGCAAAAGCTCGGTTTGTGTTGTGCGCTGATTCATGACCCTGATCTATTGATTTTGGATGAGCCCACCACTGGGGTTGATCCCTTATCGCGTCGCCATTTTTGGGATTTGATTGAGCGGGTACGCTCTGATCGCCCACATTTAACCTTGTTGGTGGCCACGGCGTATATGGAAGAGGCTGCGCAATTTGAGCAGTGTTTAATGATGGATCGCGGCCAGTTAATTGCCAGTGGTGCCACGCACGAATTAGCTGCAGCCACGCCCAGTGGTAAGTTGGATGATGCGTTTACCCATTACCAAGGCGCAGGCTCGGGTGCCAATGTCAGCGCGCCTTTGAGCATCACGCCTTTTGTATCGACCCATGAAAATATTGCGATTCAAGCCACAGATCTGACCTTGCGCTTTGGTGATTTTACCGCAGTGAGCAGTGTCAGTTTTGAAATTGAGCGCGGTGAGATCTTTGGTTTCTTAGGCTCCAATGGTTGCGGTAAAACCACCACCATGAAAGTGCTAACGGGGCTGTTGCCGGCGACAGAAGGAGAGGCTTGGCTGCTTGGCAAACCCGTAGACGCCAATGATTTAGCTACGCGCAAGCGTGTTGGCTTTATGTCGCAAAGCTTTTCTTTATATGGCGAGCTGACGGTGCTGCAAAACCTTGAATTGCATGCGTATTTATTTGATATCCCCAAAGATGTGGGCGCTGCCCGCGCGCAGGCTTTAATTGAGCGTTTTGATTTAGGTGACTACGTCAATGAGCAAGCAGGGGCGTTGCCTTTGGGTTTGCGTCAGCGTTTATCCCTGGCTGTTGCGGTGATTCATGAGCCGCAAGTGTTGATTTTAGATGAGCCCACCTCCGGTGTTGACCCCGCAGCGCGCGACGATTTTTGGCGCTTATTGTTTGAGTTATCCCGTGAGCAAGGTGTGACGATCTTCCTCTCCACACACTTTATGAATGAAGCTGAGCGCTGCGATCGTATTTCCTTAATGCACGCCGCCAAAGTGTTAGCCATTGGTACTCCGGCTCAACTGCAAGAACAATACGCCGGTGCCACCTTAGAAGATGCATTTGTGACCTGCTTACAAGAAGCGCAAGGTTTAACCGATGCTGCACCTGATCCAGTCAGTACCGCAGCACAAGCCTTAACCTCAACACCGCCACGCGGCTTTAGTTTGCGCCGTACTCGCGCTTTGGCGGTGCGTGAAAGTAAGGAGTTGTTGCGCGACCGTGTGCGCTTATGGTTTGCCATGTTGGGCGCAGTTTTTATGATGATTATTTTAGGTTTTGGCATTTCGCTGGATGTTGAGGATTTAGCCTTTGCCACCTTAGATCAAGACAACACCGCGCAAAGCCGTGCTTATTTAGAGGCGTTTCGTGGCTCACGTTATTTTTCTGAGCGCGAGCCATTGCATAATATGCAGGATTTGCATGCGCGCTTGCAGCGGGCGGATATTAAATTAGCCATTGAGATACCCGCAGGTTTTGGCCGTGACCTGTATGCCGGACGTCAGCCAGAAGTGGGAATATGGCTGGATGGTGGGATGCCGTTTCGTGCAGAAACCAGTCGCGGCTATGTGCAAGCCGTGCATCAAGACAGTTTGCAGCGTTTGCGCGATGAAGGCAGTGCTGCGCTGCCTGCTTTAGCTCAGCCGGCACGTTTAGAAACGCGTTTTCGTTATAACCAAGATGTGATCAGTGTGAATGCGATTGGTCCGGGCGTGATGGCACTGATTTTGGTCTTTATTCCAGCGATGCTGACGGCATTGGGTGTGGTGCGGGAAAAAGAACTGGGCTCGATTACCAACTTTTACGCCACACCATTGACGCGCTTAGAGTTTTTATTGGGCAAGCAAATGCCGTACTTGGCCGTTAGCTTGCTGAACTTAGCTTTATTAGTGGCGATTAACCGTTGGGTGTTTGGCGTGCCGCTGAAGGGCAGTGGTGTGGCTTTAGCCGTGGGTGGAGTGCTCTATGTATTGGCCACAACCAGCTTTGGGCTGCTGGTGTCGACGGTGACGAAGACGCAAATTGCGGCCATTTTAGGCACGATGATTCTAACCACTTTACCGACCGTACAATTTTCAGGGCTGATCACCCCACGCTCATCCTTAGATGGCGGTGCCGCCTTGATGGGGGTGTTATTCCCGGCTGGGTATTTTTTAGATATTGCCGTAGGGACTTTTACCAAAGCACTAAATTTGCGTGACTTGTGGCCGCAATGTTTAGCCTTGCTGGGCTTCTTCTTGGCCTTTACGGGCTTGAGTTTGCTTCTTTTGAAAAAGCAGGAGGCTTAAGTCATGCACAAACTCTCACATATTTGGCGTTTAGGTATTAAAGAGCTGATCAGCTTGCGCTATGACTCGGTGCTGCTGCTGTTTATGTTGTATGCCTTCAGTGCTGCGATTTATATGCCGGCATCCGGATCTTCGGTCGGCGTGCATCATGCGAGTGTGGCGATTGTGGATGAAGATGACAGCCGCTTATCGCGGCAGTTAGCTGAAGTGTTGCGCCCGCCGGAGTTTAAAACCCCAGTGATGTTGCCTTATGCACAGGTGGATGAGGTCTTGGACAGTGGGCGTTATACCTTCGTAATTAATGTGCCGGTGAATTTTCAAGCGGATTTAATGGCGGGTAAGCAGCCAGAGTTGCAAGTCAACGTCGATGCAACGGCGATGAGCCAAGCCTTTATGGGCGCTGGGTATATGGGGCGTATCTTTCAGCGTGAACTGCAGCAGTTCAGTGGCGCTGCAAGTGAGCAACCTATTCGTTTGACCACCCGTGCGTTATTTAATAGCAATATGCAAAGTGGTTGGTTTTTAGCCATTATTCAAATTATTAATAACGTAACGATTCTAGCTATTTTGCTGACCGGTACAGCGCTGTTACGCGAGCGTGAGCATGGCACTTTAGAGCACTTATTGGTGTTGCCACTGACGGCCTTTGAGATTATGGCCGCTAAGGTGTGGACCAGTGTGGTGGTGGTTGTGCTCTGTACTTGGCTTTCGCTGGAGCTGATCGTTAAAAAAGCCTTAGGCGTGCCTTTAGCGGGTTCGATGCTGTTGTATTTGCTGGTCACAGGTTTGTACTTATTTGCCAGTACGTCGTTGGCGGTGTTTTTAACAACCTTAGCGCGCTCTATTCCACAGTTTGGTTTGCTGGCCATTCCTGTGGTGATGCCGATGCTGTTACTGTCGGGCGGTACCACGCCTTTAGATAGCATGCCGCTGTGGTTGCAGACGGTGATGCAGCTGTCGCCCACCACGCACTTTGTCAGTTTATCCACGGCTATTTTATTTAGAGATGCTGGTGTGGCGTTGGTGTGGCCAGAAATGTTGGCTTTAACTGCGATTGGTGTGGCGTTTTTCTCGATCGCTCTACTGCGCTTTCGCCGCAGCTTAACTGCTTAGTCACTGCCTTGTGAGTACGTGATACTCAGTGCTGTTGCAGTGCCTAGATACTGCAACAGCATGCCATCAGTACCAGCGCTGCTCGCCTTCTGGGCGTTGTTTAAAGCGTTTCATGGTCCACATATACTGATCAGGCCAGCGCTGCACATAGCTGGCTAACACATCGCTCATCGCGCTCACCGCGGTTTCAGTATCCGTGCTGTACATGGCGTCAGGGGCGGCTTCTAAAATGACTTTAAAACCGCTGCCATCTGGCAAACGAATCGCGTGTAAAAAAACCGCAGCCACTTTGTCTTGTTTACCGCCAAGCATGCCTGCAACAAACTTACTGGTCAGCGCTGTAGTGCCGAGAAAAGGCACAAAAACACCCGCGCTACGGCTGGGCTCTGGATCCGCTGGAATGCCGACAGAACCACCGCTGCGCACTTCTTTAATTACACTAATAATGCCTTCACGCGTAGAAGGTGCAACGCGGTTGCCTTGTTGCACGCGTTGGGTTTTTAAGAGGTCATCTAAGGCTTTAAGTTTGGGCGGACGGTAAAAAATAATAGGTTTGCATTGTGCGCAATAGAAGTGATTGAGCACTTCCCAGTTGCCTAAGTGGCTGGTAATCCCGACCACGCCTTTACCGCTGGCTAAGGCCTGCTCTAAGACTTCCAGCCCTTCAACTTCGCGCACATAGGTTAAGGTTTTTTCTGGCGGCCAGATCCAAGCGCAAGCGCTTTCCGTAAAGGATGTGGCAATGCCTTGCAGGCTGCGGCCAGTGAGTTGATCCACCTCGGTGCGACTGAGCTCAGGAAAGCAGTGGCTGATATTGAGGCGTGCGATCTCGCGTGAACGGTTGGGTATTTTCCACATTAACCAACCTGCACCACGGCCTAAGGCTTGCACACCACGCCATGGCAGTAACGCAATCAGTTTTAAAGCACCCAGTGCCAGCTTGCCTTTTAAAGCTTCCACGTATGACCCCAAAGACAGTCTTCAAACCGCTTAAGTTACTGGATTTTGCTGATTAAGTCAGCAGGTAAAGCTTAAGCCTGTTTCTGCCAGAGTGCGTAATGCACTTGTCCAGTATGTTTTTCACGATGCAAGCGCCAGGTTGTGGGTACGCCCAAACTTGAGGGTGCTTGCTCGCTTTCGGTGTAAATCCATGCGTGCTCATTGAGCCACGCATGGGCTTCTAAGAGCTGGCAGCTGTTGAGTAATAAGTTTTGGTGAAAAGGCGGGTCGAGCAAGACAATATCAAAGCCTTGTGTCGCTGGCTTAGATAAATATTCTAAAGCATCGGCACGTAACACTTCAGCGCTATCACACTGCAAAATCTCAAGATTACGTCGCAGATTATTGATGGC
>JAAZJF010000296.1 GCA_012800475.1 Gammaproteobacteria bacterium | reverse complement strand
TAAAGCGCGAACCAAACATAGCCAGCGACTTTTTCAACACTTGCATAAAGGTACTGCCCGGGTTGGCTTGTAAAAAAGCACCCATAGCTGCACCACCAATAATCAGCACTTCAAAGGGCTGAATAATGGAGGCAATTTTACCACCTGACAAAACAAATCCGGCTAACACGCAACCGAACACCATAATAATGCCAATAATCTTCATCATAAAATAAGTCGCACTCGTCCCGTAACGCTATGAAAAATAACCGCCATGGTTAATATTGGTTAGTATTGGTTAGTATGTTGCCACTAATACCCGCTGGGGCACAGTCTAGAGTCTATCTATATGCCAAATATACTACCTAAAAATAATAAAGCTTTAGAGCACTGGATCCAGCAACTGGATAACACTCGCCTGCCTGTTTATAAAGCTCAGCGCGAATTGGCATTGGCTGCTTTACACAGTGGTGATCAATCACTGGGCGAGATTGCGCAGGTTATCAGCCAAGCCCCAACCATTGCTTTTATTATTATGCGCGAAGCCAATCGCAACAGCAGCACGCGCGCGCAAGCAGTGCAAACACTCGAACAGGCTTTATCACGCCTAGGTCTCACGCGCTGTGGCGTGCTGCTTAATAGTTTAGTGGATGATCAAGAGAGCGACATCCCTTTTGCATTACGCCAAGTGTGGATGATTGGACAACACTTAAATGTGCAAGCCAAGGGTTTATTTAGCACCCGCATGGCGCGCTTAGCGCAAGAAATCCACTGGGGTAGTTTGTTGTTTTTGTCGCCAAGCTGGCCACTATTGACCCGTCACCCTGAGTTTTTTAGCGAATGGGAGCGGCGTGTTTTAGGCAATAACGAACCTGCACTCAGCGTCGAGCAGGAGTTGCTGGGTATGCCTCTGACGCAGTTGTGCTTAGGGTTAGCCGAGCACTGGCAACTACCCGACTGGATTATTGAGGGTTACCGCTTACTCAATGACAATGCTCATATTCTGGTGCAAGCTTTATCTATTGCTCGCCACACCGAGCAACCTTTGCTGCAACAACAAAAACTGGATGACCAACCCACCCTCAACAACTGGTTTCATCGCCCGGCCAACACCTTAGTCCTTGCCTGCGGTTTAGTGATGGCCGCGCACAATTCGTGGGGCAATGAGCAATGCATTCGCTGGCAACGCTTGATCAGCTTGTACCTCAATCAAGAACTGGCTGTAGTGCAGCAAACCACACATCAACTCGCTGTTGAACATGCACGCTTACAACGCACCGATGACTTATGGCAACCCGCGCAAACTCTGCTCTGGCCATGGAGCGTGCAGCGCTTACGGCAAACAGCTGCAACCGCGCAACCGGTACCACCAAACAGCGATGATTTAGCACAATGGCGCGATCACTGTTCGCAACTGTTGCAGTCGCCCTCACCTTTTAGCAATCCAGTACAACTGACTCACTGCATCAGTTTAGCTCTACAGGCCTGCGGTATGCGGCGCATTTGCATTATGTTGCTCAATGCCCAAGAGTTACAGCTTCAGGTCACACACACCCATGGCTTTTCGCCAGAGCAGATTCCAGCACGCTTTAACATGATTGAGCATCCGACCACTGCCAGTCTGCTGACTGAGCCAAGTTGCCTGGTCATCACTGATACCAACAGAGCACAATTAACACCGCACCTACCGGCTGAATTGCATACGTTTTTTAAGCGCACGCATTGGGTTTTAGCCTCACTGTCTAACGGTTCACGGCAAGTGATGCTGATTGCTGCAGATCAAGCGGCAGTAGCTTTGCACCCTATAACCTTGCAAGCATTTAAGAAGACCTTGGAGCACATTGGTCGCGCACTGGTACTCTTTAACTCGCGCAAGCGTTAAGATAGCGCAATTGAAACCATATTTTTGAGTCTATATGCAGCCTGCTGCCCCACTCAAAAGCATCCGTAACACAGTGCACAGATTAAAATGAACGCCACTCTTAGCGCGTTCATCACTTAGATAATTTCAGCCAAAGGGCCCACAAGACATGGACATTAAGCAGCGTCTATTTATTTTTATGCAGTACATCTTGCCTCACCATACGCTGTCACGCTTGATCGGCCGTTTTGCAGAATGTGAAACACCTTGGTTCAAAAACCGCCTTATTGCTTGGTTTATTAAACGTTACAACGTCAATATGAGCGAAGCACTGCTGGAAGACCCCAGTGCCTATAAGCACTTTAATGATTTCTTCACCCGCGAACTCAAAGCGGATGCACGCACAGCCGACACCACCGACAAAGCGGTATTAAGCCCTGCCGATGGTGCGATCAGCCAGCAAGGCGAAATTGAATATGGTCGTATTTTTCAAGCCAAAGGCCATAGCTTTAGTTTGCTAGAGCTGCTCGGTGGCGATGCTGAGCGCGCCGCTCCTTTTATGGGCGGTAGCTTCTCCACGGTGTACTTATCACCTAAAGATTATCACCGTGTGCATATGCCACTGACTGGTATTTTACGTGAGATGGTGTACATCCCAGGGCGCTTATTTTCTGTAAATCAAACCACCGCCGGCAATGTGCCTGAGCTATTTGCCCGCAACGAACGTGTGGCCTGTATTTTTGATACTGAGCACGGCCCTATGGCTGTGGTACTAGTGGGCGCGATGGTTGTCGCCAGTATTGAAACCGTGTGGGCTGGTCTGATTACACCACCGATGCGTGAGCTGCGCAGCTATGATTACAGCCAAGCCGCGCGCCAGCCCATCACCCTGGAAAAAGGTATGGAAATGGGCCGCTTTAAGCTGGGTTCAACCGCCATTGTGCTCTTCGGACCGGGCCATGTTGCCTGGGAAGAAGGCTTGCAAGCCGGCAGCCCGGTGCAGATGGGTCAGCGTCTGGCGCTAGAATTATCCTAATAAAACGCTACAATTATGCATCAAGGCAAGCTCTGCTGCGCTGCGCTATGGGTTACTTGAGTCGCCTAAAACACTTTAAATTGGAAGGTTGAATGGATACAAAGAGTTCAAATTTACGTTTACAAGTGCCCACTCCAGAACAGACACGCCTGTCATTCTGCAAGCCCACTGTGCGTGATTTAACAGCATGGATCCAGAATCTTCCCAAAGCGAATATTGGTGAAACAGCGCGCCTGCTCTACCAAGCTCTACTTGAGCTGAACAACTTTATCACCACGCCTGAAACCCGTGTGCAATTGCTTGAGTTGCTGCGCCCCGAAGTGCTATTTGTCAATTCGCAGCTGGAAAAGCACTTTCTCAATAACTCAGTGATGCTCGATGAACGCCCACAAAAAGTGGCTAATTTATGCCAAGCCTTACAAAAGCATTTAACCACTGGCTATAAACTGGTGATTGCGGGCACTCAGCATCAGCGTACGCCAATCTTAGCTTTAGCTTTGCAGCGTACGGCACACAGCATGTTTATCTCATTGGTGCGCACCTACCAACTGTACTTTGCCGCGCCCCCTTTATTTTGGCTCGAATTACATCAAGTCTATTGGCTCGCGCGCAAACAAAGCTTGCACGCGCTGGCGATTCGCGACCCGATGCTCACCAATGTGCGCGAGCAAAGCGTAGAAGCAGCCTACTGTTGCGCCCTGCTGTTGAGTTGCTCACGCATCAACCAAATGCGTCAAAGTGATATTGCTGTATTAGCCCGCGCATTGCCCAGTTGGACGCATCTGGCAACCCTACAAAACGCCAGTCTGGAGACCAGCTTATTTGTGGTGGATCTCAATAGTGATGCGCCGCCACGCTACAAAGAGCTGATCGAACAGGATACTGTGCAAACGCGTATTGGCTTAAATACCTTGGCGTTGGCCCAAGCTTTGATTGAATATCAACAGCCTGACGCCAGCCCAACACTGAAAAAAACCATCGATGTACCCCAAGGCATGTCCAGTACGCTGTTAGCGCAACTGTGCAGCGCGTGGGGCAATATCGCTAAACGTGATTTTCAGCGCATCAACAGTAAAGGTATGCTGCAAGCCTGCATCGGCATGAGTGCGGTGCATTATTACTTATCTGATCAAGAGTCGTTTGAGTCAACCCTCAAGTCTCAACAAACGGCCTGCGCACAATACCAAGTTGATAGTGGTCCCGCTGATCTCTGGAGCGACGTCAACGACGACCATAACCACCACGAACACAACCCCTTGAGTGTTGATTTACTTGAGTACACCGATGCGCGTGATGAGGATGGAAGCACGCAAACGGTCGGTGCGCTATACCCTTCGTATGCCTTAGCCATTGTCAATCACAGCCCTGGTGGCTATTGCTTAGCTTGGCACACGGCTATCCCCGCTCAGTTACAGGCGGGTGAAATTATTGCCCTGCGCGAAGATGATGATAAGCCTTGGGCGACAGCTGTGATTCGCTGGATTCGCCAGACAGGCAACGACCACACGCAGATGGGTGTTGAGCTGATCGCACCCAATGCACAGCCCTGCGGATTACAGCTATTGCGCAGCAGTGAAAAATCCAGTCATTTTTTACGTGCCTTGTTAGTGCCGCAAATCCAAGCTTTATCACGTCCTGCCAGTGTTATCGCACCGCGTATTCCTTTCCAGGAAGGCAATAAGGTAGCGATCAATCAACAAGGCACTGAGCTGACAGCCACACTCACTAAGCGCTCCATGCACACAGGTAGCATCAGCCAGTTTGAATACAGCATTCTAGGTGCACCGCTGCAGCCTGACCCAGCCCAACACAGCGCTGACGAGCATGCAGTACATAACACTGAAAACTTTGATGCACTGTGGAAGGCTTTGTAAAACAGACGTTCTCTATGCGTATTTAATGGCCCACACAGGCTTTTAAATACGCATCGACGCAGTGCTCGCCATACAACCTTTTATCACAACAATTTGCGTGACGCTTTATCCAGCTGATTAGAGCAGGTATCATAAGCAGTCTAATTTTTATCTTTTATCTCGCGCGCAGGCTGAACAGTCCATGTCGATGGTTCGTATTGGTTCCTACACATTAGCTAACAACCTGATTCTCGCGCCGATGGCTGGCGTTACTGATAGTCCACAACGTCAATTATGTGCCCGTTTTGGTGCAGGGCTCACAGTGTCAGAAATGCTCACCAGTGATACCCGCTTGTGGTCCAGCCGCAAATCCAGCCTACGCCTGTTGACTGAGGATGATCCTGAGCCTCGCTCCATGCAAATTGCAGGTGCTGACCCAGATATGCTGGCTTATGCAGCGCAACAGTGCGTTGAACTGGGCGCGCACATTATTGATATCAATATGGGTTGCCCGGCCAAAAAAGTGTGTAACAAAGCAGCAGGTTCAGCCCTACTCAAAGATGAGGCGCTGGTCACCCAGATTCTGCAAGCGGTACGCGCAGCCGTTACTGTGCCTGTGACCTTAAAAATCCGCACGGGCTGGGACCAAGCCAATCGCAATGGTGTCACTATTGCTAAAATTGCCGAGCAAGAAGGTATCAACGCCCTTGCGGTACATGGCCGCACTCGTGCAGATCGCTACAATGGTGACGCGGAATACGATACTATTGCGCTGATTAAAAGCGCTATATCAATTCCCGTGTTTGCCAATGGCGATATTGATAGCCCACACAAAGCGCAAGACGTTCTGAAACACACAGGCGCAGACGGTTTATTGATTGGTCGCGCGGCTCAGGGCCGGCCTTGGATTTTTCAAGAAATAAACCATTTTCTCGCCACAGGTCAATTACTGCCGGCCATCAGTTTAAACGCATTAGAGTCAATTTTGCTTGAGCACCTTGAGCTGTTGCATGCGTTCTATGGCCAGCCTATGGGTGTGCGTATCGCGAGAAAACACACACACTGGTACTTAGCATCATTGCCAGGGGCACAACAATTTCGTTCAACGTTTAATCAGCTGGATTGCGAAACTGCACAAAAACACCACATTCAAGTGTTTTTCGAGCACCTTCGTACTCTAGGCTTAACAGACGCTGCATGATTCCAATGATAAAACGTTCCGTTATGAGATATCTGTCGTGACAAAAACTACTATGCCGCTTATGACCATCAGCAACAGTGAACACTTGACGTTACGTTCATGTGTTGAAAAAACGTTGCACGAGTACTTTGCCCACTTAGATGGTGCGCACGTCAATGATGTCTATAACTTAGTGCTGAGCGAAGTTGAAGCACCGCTGTTTGCTTCAGTCATGCAGCATGTGCAGGGCAATCAAACACGTGCTTCTGAGATGCTGGGATTAAACCGCGGCACTTTGCGTAAAAAACTTAAGCAATACAATCTTCTTTAACATATAACGCTGCTCGCCTCGCGTGAGGCTTAATGCAGTTCGCCGTTTATAGCTAGGAAACCCAATGACTGACCACACTTCAAAAACGCCTATTCGCCGCGCCCTCATCAGTGTCTCTGATAAAACCGGTATTATTGAATTTGCCCAAGCGCTTGATGCGCTAGGCGTTGAGATTCTCTCGACAGGTGGCACTTTTAAACTGTTAAAAGACAACGCTATCCCTGCGATTGAAGTGGCTGATTACACAGGTTTTGCCGAAATGATGGACGGCCGTGTAAAAACCCTACACCCAAAAATTCACGGCGGTATTTTAGGTCGTCGCGATATCGATGCGGCAATCATGACTGAGCACGGCATCAAGCCCATCGATCTAGTGGCAGTGAACCTCTACCCTTTTGCGGCCACAGTGGCCAAGCCCGGTTGCAGCCTGCCTGATGCGATTGAAAACATCGATATCGGCGGTCCAACTATGGTGCGCAGCGCGGCTAAAAACCATAAAGATGTGACCATTGTGGTCAATACCAGTGACTATGGCACTGTGATCGACAGCCTCAAGCAAGGCGGCTTAAGCTACGCACAGCGCTTTAACTTGGCGCTTAAAGCCTTTGAGCACACCGCAGCCTACGACGGTATGATCGCCAACTACTTAGGCACTATCGATCAAGCCGCGCCAACCTTGAGCACCGAGCAACGCAGCGACTTCCCTAACACCTTTAATACCCAGTTTATTAAAGCGCAAGATATGCGCTACGGTGAAAACCCACACCAAAGTGCAGCGTTTTATACTGAAGCCAATCCACAAGAAGCCAGCATTGCCAGCGCGGTACAACTGCAAGGTAAAGAGCTGTCATTTAACAACGTGGCGGATACCGACTCCGCTCTTGAGTGCGTCAAAAGCTTTGTCAAACCCGCTTGTGTGATTGTCAAACACGCCAACCCCTGCGGTGTTGCCGTGGCTACTGACGCAGAAGGCGGCATCCGCAAAGCCTATGATTTAGCCTACGCTACCGACAGCGAATCTGCTTTTGGCGGCATTATTGCCTTTAACCGTGAGCTGGATGCCGATACTGCCCAAGCCATTGTTGACCGTCAATTTGTCGAAGTGATTATTGCGCCCAGCATCAGTCAAGCGGCCCGTGATGTGGTTGCCAGCAAAGCCAACGTGCGTCTTTTAGAGTGCGGCCAATGGCCTGCCGAGCGCAGCGCCAGCTGGGATTTCAAACGCGTCAACGGTGGTTTATTAGTCCAAAGCCGCGACATTCAAATGATCACTGCTGCCGATTTGAAAGTCGTCACCAAGCGCGCGCCCACTGAGCAAGAAATCCACGATTTAATCTTTGCTTGGAAAGTGGCTAAGTTTGTCAAATCCAACGCCATTATCTACGCGAAAAACCGCCAGACTATTGGTGTCGGCGCGGGTCAAATGAGCCGCGTGAACTCTGCGCGTATTGCTGCGATTAAAGCTGAACAAGCAGGTTTAGAAGTTGCCGGTGCCGTGATGGCCTCGGATGCATTCTTTCCTTTCCGCGATGGCTTGGATAACGCCGCGAAAGTGGGTATCCGTGCAGTGATTCAGCCCGGTGGCTCGATGCGTGACGCTGAAGTGATTGCTGCAGC
>JAAZJF010000295.1 GCA_012800475.1 Gammaproteobacteria bacterium | reverse complement strand
GGCTCGCTAAACACACAGCTGGGACCTGCCTGTTGTAAACGCTCGCGCATTTGATTGACGTGCTTTGCACCGGGCTGCAACTCATGGGATACGGCAAAAACTCCAGTATGCTTGAGGCCATACGCCCGCTCAAAATAGTTAAAGGCTTCATGAAAAACAAAAAATGATGCGCTTTGTAAAGGTTTGAGCTGGGCTTTGAGTTGCTGATCTAACACTTCAAGACGCTGCTCAAAAGCCTGCAGATTATCGGCATAGTGCTGTGCATTGCTTGGGTCACGCTCAGTTAAGTCAGCACCGATGCGCTGCGCAATAACCCGCGCGTTATGGGGTAACAACCATAAGTGTGCATCGATCGCGCCGGGCAGATGCGCGTGATCATGTTCCACTAATTGCGCTGTATGAGTGTTTTGTTGCTCGTGTTCGTGTTCATGCTGATGCTCATGGGGATCAGCAAAGTGCTGCAGCTGTAACTCAGGTAAATCTTGTACGGCCACACTGAGTTGGCTGCGTTTTTGTAACAGCTTAGGCAAAAAGTTTTCCAGATCAGGACCAATCCAGTAAAACACATCGGCTTGACCCAAACGCTTGGCATCGGATGGGCGCAATACAAAGTAATGCGGTGACGCGCCCGGTGGTAGCAACACCTGTGGCTCGCCATAACCCTCTTGCACTGCTGCTGCAATCAGCTGCAAGGGCTTGATGCTGGTTAGAATTTGCACTTGCGCCTGTGCGCTGATGCCCCATAACGATAAACAGCTGATCAGCAAAAAACGAAACACTGCAGTACACTCCTAGAGTAAAGGGTAATATAATAACGTCTCTTTAAGAAGGATGCTGCTGTTATGTTGAAAACATCGACACCATGCCACTCTCATGACCACCACCATCACTGTATTGAGCAGGCTTTAGAGCGTGCTGACGAAGTGTGTGCGCAACGCGGAGTACGCTTAACACCTTTGCGTAAACGTGTGTTGGAGTTGGTGTGGCAGAGTCATCAACCGCTCGGTGCTTACGATATTTTAGATCGGTTAAGCCGTGAGGACGATCGCCGTGCCGCGCCGCCAACGGTGTACCGTGGTTTGGATTTTCTATTAGAAAACGGCTTGATTCACCGACTGGCTTCGCTCAATGCCTATATTGGTTGCAGTCATCCTGAAGTGGCACACGAAGGTTATTTTATGATTTGCCAACAATGCAAAAATGCCTATGAACTGGCACAGCATACGGCGATTGATGCAGCAATTGCGGCAGAAGCCTTACAGATGGGCTTTGCGGTACATACGCAAACCGTTGAAATTTTAGGCACCTGTGCTGATTGTCGAGAACAGGCATGAATCCATCATTATTATTGCGCGCCGAACACTTGAATCTGGTTTTATCTGAGCAAAGTGTTTTAGAAGATGTCTGCCTTGAGTTGGTGGCGGGTGAGATTGTGACTTTGGTTGGACCCAATGGCTCAGGTAAAACGTCATTAGTGCGCGTTTTATTAGGCTTGCTGGCCGCCGACTCGGGCAGTGTGTGGCGAGTGCCGCAATTGCGTATTGGTTATATGCCGCAAAAGCTGGAAGTGCATGCCACTTTGCCGTTGTCGGTGTTGCGTTTCTTGCGCTTAGTCCCCGGTGTTAGTCGTGACGATGTGATACGCGCATTGGAAGAAGTGGGCGCTGTTAAAGTGCTCAACAGTCCCTTGCAGCGTATTTCAGGGGGTGAGTTGCAACGTGTTTTGCTGGCGCGAGCTTTATTGCGTAAACCGCAACTGCTGGTACTCGACGAACCCGTGCAGGGCGTCGATGTGAATGGCCAGTTGGAGCTGTACCGCTTAATTGGTCAGTTGCGTGATCGTTATGGTTGTGGCGTATTGATGATTTCCCATGACTTGCATTTAGTGATGGGCGCAACCGATCGCGTGATTTGTTTAAACCGTCATGTGTGCTGTTCTGGTTTACCTGAGCACGTCAGTCATGACCCCGCATTTGTCGAGCTCTTCGGTTCGCGAGCAGCCAGCGATCTGGCGGTTTACCATCACGATCACGACCATAAACATGATCTACATGGCTGCGTTGTCAGCCCTCATTCTCATCAACATGGGCCCGATTGCACACATGCCTGATTTTCTCTTGTATGCGCTTGGCGCAGGCCTCTTGTTAGCTCTGGTTGCTGGACCTTTAGGTGCGTTTGTGGTGTGGCGACGCATGGCCTATTTTGGCGATACCTTGGCACATTCTGCATTATTTGGTGTGGCGCTAGGTTTGCTATTTGATATTAATCTAGCCTTGGCTGTGATTGTTGGCTGCTTACTGTTAGCTTTTGTATTAGTGGCTTTACAACGGCGTCAGCCTTTAGCTTCAGATACGATTTTGGGGATTTTGGCGCACAGTACTTTGTCCCTGGGGTTGGTGACCTTAAGTTTTATGGATTCAGTGCGTGTTGATTTAATGGGTTACTTATTTGGTGATTTATTAGCTGTCAGTGCGTTGGATCTGATCTGGATAGGAGCCGGCAGTGCGGTTGTTTTACTCTGTATGCTGCTGTTATGGCGTCCGCTATTAGCTATGACCGTGCACGAAGAATTAGCGCAGGTTGAGGGTTTGCCTGTGGCCCGTTTGCGTCTGGTGTTAATGGTGCTGATGGCATTAGTGATTGCGGTTGCGATGAAAATTGTTGGGGTGTTGCTCATCACCTCGTTACTGATTATTCCAGCCGCCGCGGCTCAACGCCATGCCCGCAGCCCTGAGCAGATGGCGCTGGGTGCGACTGTTGTGGGCATGCTTGCGGTCTGTGCGGGTTTAAGCATGTCTTGGCATTACGATACGCCAGCGGGGCCCTCTATTGTGGTCTGTGCGGCTGCGTTGTTTTTAATGAGCTTTATCGTGCCCCGCCAGCGCTAATGGCAGCTCCGTTGGGAACTGCTCGACCGATGAACGGTCAAAACACTGATTAAATATGATTTAAGGATACTTGCAACATGAAAAAAGCACTGACAATGACGTTTCTTGCCGCTGTTTCATGCGCTACAGTTGCTTGTGCAGCAGGTGCGCATACGCAAATCGTGCCACCACCGGCATTAGAAGATGTTGCACCTTTCCCAGAAGCTAAAGCAGGACAAAAACGTCATGTGATTTGGCTGGCAGAACGACACAATGAAGACTTGCTGCGGGTTGAGTTAGCGCCAGGTCAAGTGATGCAAACAGATTGCAACACACGCGGTTTAATGGCGACTCTAACCAGCCAAGATCTAACAGGTTTTGGCTACACCTATTATGAAGTCAGCGACGTTAAAGGTC
>JAAZJF010000294.1 GCA_012800475.1 Gammaproteobacteria bacterium | reverse complement strand
GCGACTCATACCGGCACGCTGTCTCTGCGAGGAGCGCAGCGACGTGGCAGTCCATGGCCGGACATCGTACGGCTTATGATATGGATTGCTTCACTGCGTTCGCAAAGACGGCTTAGAAACACGCGGTATATCCCGTCTCTGCGAGGAGCACAGCGACGTGGCAGTCCATAGCCAGACACAGCACGGTTTGTAATGCTGCATTTGTAGGTCGGATATTTATGTCCGACTGCGGTGTTACGAATGCATAACCTGCGCTATGTCGAGCATAAATGCGCGATTTACAGTGGATGTGCGAGTGCCAGTGGTGCGGTTTAGTGCGAGCCAGCGGCACGCGCTCCAGTTTGCAAAGACGGCTTAAATCATCACTATTTTAAACAACGGCCTCGCGGCTGATCGCTTTGATGCAAAACCACATCAGAGTGTAAAAAATCTGCCGCAGCGGCTGAGTCTTGTACTTTAATGGCACTGCGCTCCAACATCTCAGCTTCAAACTCATTTAATACACGACTGCGCAAACCCGCCTCGCGCCAGTCTGATTGTAAACCACAGCCTTTAACAATCATGCGCGCCAAAGACAAAGCATCCAACAACGCTTGGTTAGCCCCTTGACCTTTAAATGGGCTCATCGGATGCGCTGCATCGCCCAGTAAAGTCACCGGCCCCACATCTGCTAATGCCTCCGCGCTCAATAAGTCTCTGTCGTAGACCGGATAACCCGACACGAACTCAACCGGTGTAGCTGCTAAAATCTGCGGAATCGGCGTATGCCATTGTGCGCGTTGACAAGCTTCAACCTTGAGCGCCTCAGCTCCTGCAGCGCTTAACGCTTTTGCTGCACTTTCCTGCATTGGAAAGCTCAACTGCCACATCACCGAGTCGGCATCAAACGGCATGATATAAATGCGCTCATGGCCATTGGCGGTTTGGAATACGGTGGCTGAGTCAAGCAACTCACTGTCGATATCGCTGAGCGCACTGAGTGGGCAAATCCCCAAAATCACCATGCAATCCAGATAACGTAATGAGTTCGCATCATCACCTAAAACCAAGTGGCGCACCGCACTGCGAATGCCATCGGCACCCACCACTAAATCTGCATGAGCTGTTTGTGTTTCACCTTCGACCACAAAACTTAACTCAACTCCTGCCGGCGTTTCTTGCAGATTCACTAACTGATGATCCCACTGTAGCGCCTTATGCAGATGCGGATGGGCCGCCAATTGCTCCAGCAAAGCCAAACGCAACGACTGGCGGGCGATATGCACATTGGTGCGCTTAGGCGCTTTAGTTGCATCGCTATGCTGCCAGTTTCTTACGCCCCACTCACCCAATACTGTGCCGTCAGTGCTGTGCATCACATGCCGAGTCGAGACCACGCCGTGCTCAAGGGTGAACAGACCTAAGCCTTCGATAGCCTTGCACGCTTGTTGCAAAGTCAGACCATACCCCTGAGAGCGCGCGGCAAAATCACGATCACGCTCATACAGCGTAAACGGAATACCACGGTGTAAACAGGCCACCGCCAAGGCTACGCCGCCAATTCCGCCACCAATAATAGCGACCTTTGGATAACGCTCAGTATCAGCGACTGGAGGATGGGCGGCGGCCTGCACGCCCGTCCCGCGACAACTCGCACACACAGTTAAGTGCGCCTTGGGCCGCTCTGGCACAGTACCGCCTTGCTGTTCAAACTGCAGCAAGGCCGCTTGATAGCTCAGCTTCACTTTTTTGCGGATATTCTGACGAATCCGCCCACGCCCTTGGCATTTAGGGCACAGCGCCCAACTTAGAGGTCGGTTCGGAGTCAACGTCATATGAATTAATCCTCAGCTCGCTAACATCAAGCACAGGCCCATGCTTAAGCTGACGGGGGCGTGCAACCTAGTGATGTAGTAGACATTGTATTGAACCCTAACGTCTTGGTTTAAGCGCAGGTGCAAACTGCGGCAACTGGCTCTCTGTTTGTGCTGCTTGAAAACTTAAGCAGATTACCATCAGGATCGCTCAAAGATGCAGATATCATTTGACCTAGAGCACTCCCCAAGCCTGAAAAGGCGTTCAATTATTATTTAATATCAAAACGGACTAAGAAGAACAAAAATTTATGAGCCATACTCAAATAGCTGAAACTCAATGCAATCTAATTATAAAAAACACGGAGTAAGGTCAATGGGAAGGTTAAAAGGTAAGCGCATACTGGTTGCCGGCAGCGCTCGAAATATTGGTGCTAAAACAGCTGAACGCTTGGTAGAAGAAGGCGCACAGGTTTTTTTAGGCGATGTTGATGGTGCACAAGTCAAAGCTGTGGCCGATCAACTCGGCGCAGGATCGCAATGGTTTGATCTTGCTGATCCAGAGTCATTAGAAAACTTAGTCAGCGCAGCAGCCAAGCACCTAGGCGGATTGGACGGCATAGTCAACGTCGCCGCGGATATCTCGCCGAGCACTCTTGGCAACGATGTTGATTTACTGGGCATGGATATAGCCATTTGGGAAAAAACCCTAAGCTCAAACTTAGTCGGCTACGCTCTGCTGATTAAGCATGCACTGCCTCATTTAATCGAGTCGGGCTCAGGATCGATTGTCAATATCTCTTCTGGTTCTTACTTTATCGGTGAACCAACACGACCTGCATACGCTGCTGCAAAAGCGGGTGTGAATACCCTGACACGACATGTCGCTTCACGTTGGGGTAAAGATAACATTCGTTGCAACGCTATTTCTCCAGGCATGATTGTTACAGAAACCGCAGGTGACTTAGTCACAGAAGAATATATGAATAAGATTTTGCGCGGCATGCCGCTGCCTCGTCTCGGTGAGTCAAAAGACATCGCTAACGGCATTGTCTTTTTCATGTCCGATGAAGCCGAATGGATTACCGGTCAGGTACTCAATATTAACGGTGGCGCGGCTTATAGAGATTAAAGCAACGGCACACTTTCTCTACTGAGTGAGTTCTTGCCATTCGCGTCAGAGCTCGCTGAGCAAGTCAGGTTTGATAAGCTTTAGCATGATCCGCTAACAAAAAAGGGCTGAAATCATTCAGCCCTTTTTATGTTTACATCAGCTCAAAAAATTATTTTGCTGGTGCTTTAGCAAAGCGCAAGTAAGGCAATTTAATGTCGAGATCACCAAACTCTTTTTTCGCCTGCTCATCATTGAGGCTTAAGGCCACGATCACATCTTCACCTGGCACCCAATCAGCCGGTGTTGCAATCGCTACACCATCAGTGATTTGAATCGCATCCAAAGCACGCATGATTTCAGCAAAGTTACGGCCAACCGACATCGGGTACGACATGGTCAAGCGTACTTTTTTGTCCGGTCCAATGATAAATACAGTACGTACTGTGGCGCTATTCGCGGCTGTACGCGACTCAGGCAGGTACGCGCCCGCTGGCAGCATATCGTACAATTTAGACACTTCTAATGAGGTGTCATCAATGATTGGGAAGTCTGCTGGCGAGCCTGAAAACGCTTCAATATCACGCAGCCACTTTACGTGCTCTTCAACGCTGTCCACTGACACGCCCATGACCTTGGTATTGCGCTTAGCAAATTCAGGAACAAGACGAGCAACGGCACCAAACTCGGTTGTACATACCGGAGTAAAGTCTTTTGGGTGCGAGAACAAGATAGCGTAACTGCCACCAATCCACTCATGGAGATTGAGCTGGCCGGCGGTGGAATCTACAGTAAAATCTGGAGCAATATCATCAATGCGAATGGACATAATTCATGTTCCTTAACTGTTATATTTTAATTTAACCACGCTGCAACAAAGCGCGCTCAGATACTGTAACACAACAGGCTTTTTCCTCATCTTATGCCACAACCGAGACCGTTTAATACCATGCTCACGGCATAGTTCAGGGACTGGAACTCCAGCCTCATTTTGTTTGAGAATTGCCATAATCTGGCTCTCAGTGAATTTTGATTTACGCATAGAAAACTCCTTGAGTTTATATTAATGGAATTTTCTACAAATAGCCTCTG
>JAAZJF010000005.1 GCA_012800475.1 Gammaproteobacteria bacterium | reverse complement strand
TTTGTACAGTACATTTTGCATTAACAAGAGGTTGTCGCCATGTCGCGTAGACGTGTCGTAGTTACCGGGATGGGTATGCTGTCCCCACTAGGTGTTGATGTCGCGCAAAGCTGGTCAGGCATCCTAGCTGGTAAAAGCGGTATCAGTTCAATTGAGCATATGGACGTTGAGGCTTTTTCCACGCGTTTTGGTGGCTCAATTAAAAATTTTGATATTGAACAGTATATGCCAGCCAAAGATGCGCGCCGCTTGGACCTGTTTATTCAATACGGTTTGGCTGCTGGTTTGCAGGCGATTCAAGACTCAGGTCTGGAAGTGACAGATGCCAACCGTGAGCGTATTGGTGTGGTCATGGGCTCAGGTATTGGTGGGTTAACCAATATCGAAAACACCAGCAAAACATTACTTGAGCAAGGCCCGCGCCGTATTTCACCGTTTTTTGTACCCGGCTCTATTATTAATATGATTTCCGGCGTGCTATCGATTCAGTTAGGTCTACAAGGCCCCAACTATGCCATTGCGACGGCCTGTACCACTGGCACGCATTGCATTGGTATGGCTGCACGCAATATCGCTTACGGTGAAGCCGATGTGATGTTGGCCGGTGGCGCTGAGATGGCTGCTTGCGGTTTAGGTTTAGGTGGCTTTGCTGCTTCACGCGCGCTGTCGACGCGCAATGATGATCCTCAAGCGGCCAGTCGCCCTTGGGATGCGGGCCGTGATGGCTTTGTATTGTCTGATGGCGCAGGTGCTTTAGTGCTTGAAGAGTTGGAGCATGCTAAAGCCCGTGGCGCGACGATTTATGCTGAAGTAGCCGGTTTTGGTATGGGGGCGGATGCCTACCATATGACCTCGCCGCCAGAGCAAGGCGATGGTGCTGCACGCTGCATGGCCAATGCATTACGTGATGCTGGTATGAATGCAGATCAAGTGCAATATGTGAATGCGCACGGTACTTCAACACCTGCTGGCGATCTGGCTGAAGTCAATGCGCTCAAAACAGTGTTTGCTGATCATGCGCAAGCGCTTGCTGTGAGTTCGACTAAGTCGATGACGGGTCACCTTTTGGGTGCTGCCGGTGCGGTTGAAGCGATCTTTAGTATTCTAGCGATGCGTGATCAAGTAGCGCCGCCCACCATTAACTTGGATGAGCCTGGCGAAGGCTGTGATCTAAACTTCGTTGCGCACCAAGCGCAGTCGATGAAGATTGATGCCGTACTGTCCAACTCCTTTGGTTTTGGTGGCACTAACGGTTCATTGTTACTGCGCCGGTACAGCTAAAGGTGCAAGCATGGGTAAACGGTCAGCCCGCAGACAGTATTGCGGTTGCTGATCGTGGCTTGGCCTATGGCGATGGTTTATTTGAAACCATTAAAGTGCGCGATGGTGCAGCTGCTTTACTGGAGCGTCACCTTGCGCGTTTAAGTCAAGGTTGTCAGCGTTTAAGCTTGAGCTGTGATATGCAGCTTTTACGCCATGAATTGCACGCTTATATGCAGCAGTTGGGTGATGGCGTGTGCAAGCTGATCGTGACTCGCGGCAGTGGGCAGCGCGGTTATGCTCTGCCTGATCCTTGTGTGCCACAGCGTATTTTGCAAGCCTCGCCTTTGCCCCGCTGGCCGAGTGCTTATGCCCAAGATGGCATTCAATTGTTTTCCTGTCAGCTGCGTTTGTCTGAGCAGCCACTTTTGGCTGGTTTAAAGCATCTTAATCGTTTAGAGCAAGTACTGGCGCGCGCCGAATGGAGCGACCCGACTTATGCAGAAGGATTATTGCTTGATGCACAGCAGCGCATAGTGGATTGTGTCTTTAGTAATATTTTTATTGTGCAGCAACAGCGACTGTTCACTCCAACTGTGCATCGTGCAGGTGTGGCCGGTGTCATGCGCGCAGAGTTATTTGCCCGTGCAACTGCAGCGGGTATCGCGGTGGTTGAGCAAGATATCACCCTTGCGCAATTAGAGCGGGCGGATGAAGTCTTCACCTGCAACAGTGTGTATGGAATTTGGCCGGTGCGCTCGTATGCGCAGTTGAGCTGGTCGGTGGGTCCTGTGACTCGTAGACTGCAAACTTTGATTAAAGATTTAGTGGATGAATAGCCGTGTTGCGTAAATTAGCGATTGTGTTTTTATTAGGCTGCCTGCTGTTGATCGCAGCGGCGATGACTGTGCTGTGGAAGCAGGGTGAAGCACTCAAGCAGCCGCTGCAACTGGACAGTGAATACGTATTAAGTGCGCCTGCGGGCAGCACACCCAATGGTTTGCTGATGCAGTTAGAGCAGCAAGGCATTGTTGAGGGTGCATTTTGGTTGCGCTTGAGTTGGCGCTTACAAGGCTATGCGCAGCCTTTGCATACCGGTGAATATGAGTTGCTGCCAGGAATGAACGTGACGCAGTTGCTGGAAAAATGGCGCACGGGTGATATTTTGCAATACCGTGTGACGCTGGTTGAGGGCTGGAACTTTCGCCAAGTGCGCGCCGCGTTAGCCAAGCAAGAAAAGTTACAGCAAACGCTAGGTGAAACCAGTGATAGCGAGCTGATGCGCCTGTTGGATCAAGCTAATGTGCACCCTGAAGGGCGTTTTTTCCCCGATACCTATCATTTTGTCCGTGGTCAGTCAGACCTGGATATTCTGCGTCAAGCCCAGCAGCGTCTGGAAAAAGTCTTAGCTGAAGAGTGGGCGCAGCGTGCTGAAAATCTACCCTACACAACGCCGGATGAAGCGTTAGTGATGGCGTCAATCATTGAAAAAGAAACCGGTGTTGCGCATGAGCGTGAAGAAATTGCCGGCGTGTTTATCCGCCGACTGGCCATAGGTATGCTGCTACAAACCGATCCCACAGTGATTTATGGGATGGGCGAGCGTTATAGCGGTAAAATTACGCGTGCCGATTTGCGTAGGCCTACCGCCTACAATACCTATGTGATTTCAGGTCTACC
>JAAZJF010000402.1 GCA_012800475.1 Gammaproteobacteria bacterium | reverse complement strand
TTCTCTAAGGAAATCGGCTTGATTTTTGAGGCGTTGCCGGCAGTGCCGAAAGCTTCGTAACGAGCGATACAGATATCACGCATCGCCACCACGGTTTCTGCGAAGAATTTACGTGGGTCAAACTCGCTTGGGTTCAGCGCCATATGGCGACGCATTGCGCCGGTCGATGCTAAACGCAGGTCAGTATCAATGTTGACCTTACGCACGCCGTGCTTGATGCCTTCAACGATTTCTTCAACAGGTACGCCGTAGGTTTCTTTAATGTCGCCGCCGTACTGGTTGATAATTTCCAACCACTCTTGAGGCACAGAGCTTGAGCCGTGCATCACTAGGTGCGTGTTCGGAATGCGCTTGTGGATTTCTTTAATGCGCTCAATGGCTAAGGTGTCACCTGTAGGTGGCTTAGTGAATTTGTACGCACCGTGGCTGGTACCGATGGCGATGGCCAAGGCGTCTACTTTGGTTTTCTGCACAAAGTCAGCGGCTTCTTCTGGATCAGTGAGCATTTGCTCCATATCCAATACGCCTTCCGCGCCAATGCCGTCTTCTTCGCCGGCCATACCGGTTTCTAAGCTACCTAAGCAGCCCAGCTCGCCTTCAACGGACACACCACAAGCGTGGGCTAGAGCAACGGTGCGACGGGTGACATCGACGTTGTAGTCGTAGTCCATGGGCGTTTTGCCGTCTTCACCGAGTGAGCCGTCCATCATCACTGATGAGAAGCCCAACTGAATGGAGCGCTGGCACACATCCGGGCTGGTGCCGTGGTCTTGGTGCATACACACTGGAATATGTGGAAACTCTTCGATCGCCGCTAAAATCAGGTGACGCAAAAACGGTGCGCCCGCATATTTACGTGCGCCAGCCGAGGCTTGCACGATCACGGGTGAGTCGGTTTTATCCGCTGCTTCCATAATCGCGCGCATTTGTTCTAGGTTATTGACGTTAAAGGCAGGTACGCCGTAGCCAAACTCGGCGGCGTGATCCAGCATTTGACGCATGCTAATAAGAGCCATAATTTTTCCCCGCAAGGTCATTAAAATCGATCCGACCCACACTAAGTGAGCCGGTAATTATTGGTCAACGTGCCATTTAAGCGCTTAGGCTTTGGCGCGTTCTTCTAAAATAGCCACCGCTGGTAAGACTTTACCTTCAACAAACTCAAGGAAGGCACCACCACCGGTGGAGATGTACGAAATTTGGTCGGCAACATTATACTTATCAATGGCTGCCAGCGTATCACCGCCACCGGCAATTGAGAATGCGTCGCTTTCGGCAATTGCTTGCGCCAGCACCTTGGTGCCATTGGCAAACTGATCAAACTCAAACACACCCACTGGACCATTCCAGAGGATGGTTTTTGAGTTTTTCAGCAGCTCAGCAAATTGCTTGGCAGTTTCAGGGCCGATATCCAAGATCATATCGTCTTCGGCCACATCAGCGACGGCCTTAACTGTAGCTTGCGCATCCGCAGCAAAGGCTTTGGCCACCACCACATCGACTGGCAAAGGTACGCTGACTTTCGCGGCAATGGCTTTAGCGGTATCAATCAAATCCGCTTCGTACAACGACTTACCGACTGGGAAACCCGCAGCGGCTAAGAAGGTATTAGCGATACCACCACCAACAATCAGCTGGTCGCACAGATCAGACAAGCTGGTCAGCACATCCAATTTGGTTGACACTTTTGAGCCAGCAACAATCGCTGCCATAGGTTTGGTTGG
>JAAZJF010000293.1 GCA_012800475.1 Gammaproteobacteria bacterium | reverse complement strand
CGGTGGAGCTGGGTAATTTTGCGCTAAGCCGTGTACTACTAATGAATGATAGTCGCTACCCTTGGCTGATTTTAGTGCCGCGTGTTGTCGATGCCAGTGAAGTATTTGATCTGCAATTAGAGCAGCAACAAGAGTTGTGGCAAGAAACGCAGATTGTGGCACATGCGCTGAAACATGCGTTTGCAGCTGACAAAATCAATATTGCCACCTTGGGTAATGTGGTTTCACAGTTGCATATGCATATTGTAGTGCGCATGCAAAATGATGAAGCTTGGCCTGCACCGATTTGGGGGCGAGGTATCGCGCAACCCTACAGTGAATCAGCGCTAATTGAGATGCGCACACGTTTACAGGCCGCGCTGGCGGCGCACTTGATGACTGATAAGAAGGTTGGGTTATGAGCTTAGAAGCGCAAATTGCCGAGTTAGAAATGCGTCAAGCCTTTCAAGATGACACGATTCAGGCGTTGAATGATGTCATCGTTGAGCAGCAGATGGCTTTAACGCGCATTGCGCAGCAGCTAGAACTGTTGGCGCAACGACAAAACGATCTGCATAACCAGTTTGACGACACGCCTAACGATCCACCGCCGCACTATTAATGAGCGTTGCATATTGAGAGCTGCCTTAGTCTGTGCGTCGCTTGCGGTGTGGCGATGTAAGGCAGCTGGCTCAGTCTCTTCTTTATGCTGAACTCTGTGTGTTGAGTCAGTCTCTGCGGTACTTATTGCGCTGAATTTTGCACTTGTGTTGAGTTGCGCAACCCACCAAAGGCTGCGCAGCCGGTCAAGGTTTCTTGATTCCATTGCAGCTTGGCATGCAGGTGATACACCGTGCCGCTCATGCTGTCGATGCATTGCTTGGGTGTAATCCATAATTTGAGGTTGTGCTCATTGGCCTCGCTGCTGAGGTAAAAGCGATCGTCACCGAGCTCTTCTTCAATATAGGGCAGGGCGATGGAGGCTTGATCCGCTTGGTTGAGAATTAAGCCGCGTGGTGTTTGTAGAATTGACCAGAACGGCTCATTGCCGCTGGCTCGCAACTGCAAGCGGGCAAGGTCAGGGTCATTGCACGCTTGCCCCTCGATTTGCAGGCGATAGCGCAGGGTGGGTGTGAAGCGTTGTTGTGCCTCATCGATGACACCTTGAATATCAGCAAAGACACCGTGCGGGGCTTCTGCGGCTAAGGTCGTCAGCTCTTGCTTAAGGTTGTTCGATGCATTGACGCTGTAGGTTTGCTCGGTACCGCAGGGTTGAAACAGCCATTGGCCTTCACTGCTGACTATAGTTCCTTGCATACGCTCGCTGGGCGGGGTTGCATCTTTTGTACTGGTGAAACTGTTGAGTTGGCAGGCGCTCAGTGACGCAGTGACTAAGCAAAGTCCGATCAGACGCAGTGGGTGCATGGCTGTGTTCCATAAATGTAAGTTGATGGCACAACATTAGCATTCTATGTGGGTGTCGGCACGCTCTGTCATTGTGTTGATGGAGTAAGGGGTATTCAGATGTATACAGCGGCAGGATTGCAGTGGTGGATGGCAGGGTGTGTGAGGAGGGTCAGGTGATTTACCAAAGATTATAGGCAGGCATAAAAAAACCCTTAAGTATTGCTACTTAAGGGTTTTTAAATTGGAGGCCGAGGCCGGAATCGAACCGGCGTTCACGGATTTGCAATCCGCTGCATAACCACTCTACCACCCGGCCTAAACAAAAACGCCGCACTAAGCGGCATTCTTGATGACAATTTGGAGCGGGAAACGAGACTCGAACTCGCGACCCCGACCTTGGCAAGGTCGTGCTCTACCAACTGAGCTATTCCCGCAATGTCTTGGTGACGGGCGCTATTCTAGCTAAATAAAATAATCCGTCAAGCCTTTTTTTGAAAATAGTTAACTATCGTGTTGATTCGTATGCAAATGTGGCTTTGCAGCACGTAAATATTGAATCATGGACCACAAAGTTAAAACGGCTGACAGGATTAATAAAGCATAGCCACTCATCACCCAAGCATCAAAGCCGGGTGGGTTAGCAAGTAAAATAATCAATGCCAACATTTGTGCTGCTGTTTTCCATTTGCCGATACTTGATACCGCAACTTGAGCGCGTTCACCGATCTCTGCCATCCACTCACGTAGAGCTGAGACCAAGATTTCACGACAAATAATAATGATCGCTGGAATCGTCAGCCACAAATTAGCATGTTCAGCGACCAGGAGTACCAAGGCGACCGCAACTAACAGCTTATCAGCCACCGGATCAAGGAAGGCACCAAAAGGTGTGCTTTGATTGAGACGACGGGCTAAATAGCCATCGAGCCAATCAGTAAAGCTGGCAAAGGCAAATACTGCGCTGGCCGCCCAATAGCTCCAGGAAAGGGGTAAAAGGAATAATAAAATAAAGACGGGGATTAAAGCCACGCGCATTAAGGTCAAAATATTTGGGATGTTCATTCAATAATTCTTTTTTTAGCAAAGAATGGGAGGCGCAGTTTACGCTTAGCGCAGTGCACTATATATAGACTCAGCAAGAGTTTTACTGATTCCGGGTGTTTTAGCAATTTCCTCGACACTGGCTCGCTTAAGTTCCTGCAAGCCACCGAAGTACTTTAACAGTTCGCGCCGCCGTTTTGGGCCTACGCCAGCGATACCTTCGAGAGTTGAAGTGCGTCGTGTTTTACCGCGTCGTGCACGGTGCCCCGTAATGGCGAAACGGTGAGCTTCATCACGAATTTGTTGAATTAAATGCAGGGCTGGCGAATGCGCGGGTAGATTTAACTCTGTAGCACTGTCATTGATATACAAGGTTTCAAAGCCTGCTTTGCGGGTGACACCTTTGGCGACGCCGAGCAGCAAGATTTGAGTGATACCCAGCTCATCGAATACTTCGCGCGCCATATTCAATTGGCCTTTACCACCATCCACCAGTAAAACGTCCGGCAGTTTACCTTGGTTTTCTAAGGCGCTGCTTAAGCGACGATGCAGCACTTGGCGCATCGCAGCGTAATCATCGCCTGCGGTGACGCCTTCAATGTTATAGGTGCGATAATCCGATTTGCGCGGTCCTTCAGGTCCAAAGACGACACATGATGCCACTGTTGCTTCGCCGCTGGAGTGACTGATGTCAAAACATTCAAGATGCTGTGGCGGCTGAGCCAGATCTAAGGCTGTGGCTAGAGCTTGAAAGCGCGCAGCCATTTGGGTGCGGTTGGCTAGGCGTGCTTGTAAGGCAAGCTCTGCGTTAGTCATGGTCAATTGCTGCCAGCGGGCGCGAGTGCCGCGTACGCGATAGCGAATACCCACTTGATGGCCGCACTGTTGCGCAATTGCCGCCGCAATGGCCGGCCAGTCAGCGTGATCGCTACTGACAATCAGCTCGTTGGGTACATCGCGATCATGACTGCCCAAATAATACTGGGCGGTAAAGGCCGCTAAAATATCGGCACTGTCTTCTTCAATAGCCACCTGTGGAAAGAAGTTATTGCTGCCCAGCACACGTCCATCTCTGACGCTCATTACATGCACACTGGCGCCGCCTGGGCTGGCATATGCAGCAATAATATCCACATTACCGTGGCCGCCTTCCATTGTTTGCTGATCTTGAACGCGACGTAATAATGAAATTTGATCGCGTACACCGGCGGCTGTTTCAAACTCCAGCGCTTGCGAGGCCTGCTCCATTTTTAGGGTGAGCTCGTCTGTTAACGTATTGCTGCGACCCTCAAGAAACAACACAGACATACGCACATCTTCAGCATATTCTTCTGGATCGACTAGACCTACGCAAGGGGCTTTACAGCGCTGAATTTGATATTGCAAACAAGGGCGGCTGCGATTGCTGTAGAAGCTGTCTTCACATTGGCGCACTTTAAATACTTTTTGCAGCATACTTAAGCTTTCGCGAATGGCACCTGAACTCGGGTAGGGACCAAAGTAGCGACCCTGAGCCTTTTTAGTGCCACGGTGGATGCCTAAGCGTGGGAAATCGCTGTGCGAAAGAATGATATAAGGGTAGCTTTTATCATCGCGCAATAAAATATTATAAGGCGGTCGCCATTGCTTGATCAGTGTTTGCTCAAGTAGTAAGGCTTCGGTCTCATTGGCGGTGATGGTCAGTTCAATACTGGCAATTTTAGCCACTAGAGCTGCAGTTTTAGGTGCATTGACGGTAGTTTTAAAGTAACTGCTGAGTCTGTTTTTTAAGTTTTTGGCTTTACCGATATAGAGCAGCTGTTGTTCGGCTGAAAACATTCGGTACACCCCAGGATGCTGGGTGCAAGATTGTAAAAAAGCTGAAGCATCAAAAAGCGCTGTGGTCATATGCCGTACTATAAGTTGTGGTTTTCAACAAGATTATGACGCACTGCCAAAAGAGCCAGCTCAACATCATTATCAATATGCAGTTTTTCAAAAATCCGATAACGATAGGTGTTGACGGTTTTTGGGGATACGCATAATAGATCCGAGATCAATTGAATCTTTTTGCCGCTGGCTATCATGAGAGAAATTTGCATTTCACGTTCAGATAAAATTTTAAAGGGGCAGTCGTGCTGGTTGATATCGCAGGATTTAAGGGCCATCTGTTGGGCAATGCTGGGGCTTAAATAGGGCTTTCCAGCTGCAACTTGACGAATCGCGCGCAGTGTTTCATCTATGCAGGCGCCTTTGGTGAGGTAGCCGCTTGCTCCGGCTTGTAATAAGCGCGTCGGAAACGGCTCATCTTCGTAAGCAGAAAGTGCCAAGATATGAATATCGGCAAAGCGCTGCTTAATTCTGCGCGTTGCCTCTAAGCCGCCGATACCCGGCATATGTACATCCATCAGCACCACATGGGGTTGGAGTTCGCCGGTCAGTTGATAGGCTTCTTCGCCGCTACAGGCTTGGCCGACAACCTGTAAGTCGCTGGTGTCAGTGAGCATCCGCGCAATAGCAGTGCGCACTAAATCATGGTCATCAACGAGCAAAAGTTTGATCAAGAACCACCCCAGCATTGAAACAACTGACTAATTGTACCGCTCAAAGCAGGTAACACAACAGGGGGCGCGCTCATTTGCTCTGGGTGCTAGTTGTGTGTTTGCGTTGCTGAGGCTTGTATACTTGCCTTGAACTTTAAGGAATCACACTTGTGAGCATAGAAATAAATTGGATTCGTAGTGATGCTGAATTAGCGCAACGTTGCGAACATTGGAATACCTTGGCATTTATTGCCCTTGATACAGAATTTATCCGTGTCGATACTTTTTATCCTATTGCTGGTTTATTACAGATCAGTGATGGGGAATCCACTGATTTGATTGATCCGTTATTGATTGAGCAATGGCAGCCTTTAGCTGAAGTGTTTAGCAATCAGGCTGTCGTTAAAGTGTTGCATGCCTGCAGTGAAGATCTGGAGGTGTTTTCTCGCTTGATGGGCGCGCTGCCTGTTCCTTTATTTGATACTCAAGTGGCTGCAGGTTACTTAAACTTGGGTTTTTCGATGGGCTATTCGCGCTTGGTGCAGCAGTTATTAGACGTGGAGTTGCCTAAGGGTGAAACCCGCTCGGACTGGTTGCAGCGTCCGCTCAGTGATATGCAAGTGCTGTATGCCGCACAAGATACCGCTTATTTAGTGGATGTATATCAGGCGTTAATGCAGCAACTGTCAGAGCAAAAACTGATATGGGTGTTGGAGGATGGTGCGTTTTTAGTTGAAGCCTATTCACAAACCTCTGATCCCTATGAATTATGGCGTTCAGTTAAATCAGCCTGGAAGTTATCACCTAAACAGCTGGCGGTGTTGCGCGAATTATCAGCTTGGCGCGAGTTGCAGGCACGTGAGCGTGATGTGCCGCGTAATCGGATTGTCCGTGAAACCACTTTGTGGGCTTTGGCCAATGAGTTGCCGAGCAGTCTTGCTGAGTTGGCACCGCTGGAAGATATGCATCCGCGTATTGTGCGACAAGAAGGTGCGACATTGCTGGAGTTGATTCAACGCGGGCGTGATATGCCTGAGCAAGATTGGCCTGAGGCGTTACCCGAGCCATTGCCTATTGAGGCATCAAAAGTCTTAAAGCGTTTGCGTAAAGTGGGTTTGACGCTGGGATTGGAGTTGGATATTGCGCCCGAGTTGATGTTGCGTAAGAAAATTCTGGAAGAGTTGTTGCGTACGGGATACCCCGACGGCCCTTATCATTTGCCTGCGAGCTTACAAGGTTGGCGCCGTGCCTTGATGGGCGATGCTTTATTACAGTCGTTAGAGGATGCACAGTGAAGCGAATTTGTTCGGTTTATCAAAGTTCTAAGAAAACTGGAATGTATCTGTATGTATTGCGTGCCGATGCGTTAAAGAAAGTACCCGCAGCGTTATTGGAGTTGTTTGGTAAACCCAAGCATTCATTTGACTTGGTGCTGACGCCGGAGCGTACTTTGGTGCGCGAAGATATTACTCAGGTGTTGCAGAACTTAGATAGTCAGGGCTATCACTTGCAACTGCCACCGCCTGAAGATGAATATATTGTGCATTGGCCAGAAGAGCTATTGCGTCGCAATGATCCGATGTGATGTGGCGAGTGGTGCGCAGGTGTGAGCGTTATATGGGTGAGGTCTGAAGTTGATTTGACGCTGTGAGTCACGTATTTAGTGGCTTGCAGCACTATATCAGCGCTCAGTGGGGCTGTGATTCAGACTGTGTCATAGGGGGTTTTGACTTTTGTATAGGCATAAAAAAACCCGCCGAAGCGGGTTTTTTCAGATGCACAAATTAAGAAACAACTTGTACTTCTTCAGCTTGCATACCTTTCTGGCCGCGTGCTGCGACGAAAGATACAGTCTGGCCTTCTTT
>JAAZJF010000292.1 GCA_012800475.1 Gammaproteobacteria bacterium | reverse complement strand
TTGCTGGCCACCATGTGGTTCACAGCATTACCACCACCACCACCGACACCAATGACCTTAATCACAGCTTGCTGCGGAGTCTGATCAACTAATTCAAACATAGCCCTCTCCCACCTTTCTAGTTATAACCCAGCTCGCGCTGGAAATTTTAATTAAAATTGATTTTGCAGCCAGCGTTTAACTCGTTTAAACACGTCTGCTTTTTTATCGTCTTGGTTGTGTGCAGCGCTTTGTGCCTGCAAACTTTCATTCTGTTTACGCAAGCCATAAATCAGCAAACCCACTGCTGTGGCATAAATTGGATTGCGTACCACATCGTCAATACCTTTCACGCCTTGGGGCGATCCTAAGCGCACCGGCATATGGAAAATTTCTTCTGCCAGTTCCACAGCACCTTCCATTTTTGCTGTACCACCTGTCAGGACAATACCAGCTGGGATCATGTCTTCATAACCGCTGCGGCGTAATTCAGCCAAGATCAGGCTAAACAACTCCTCATAACGCGGCTCAACAACTTCAGCTAAGGCTTGGCGCGATAGTTCGCGCGGCGGGCGATCCCCCACACTTGGCACTTTGATGGTTTCACCAGGCCCTGTCAGCTTGGCCAATGCGCAGGCATAACGCACTTTAATTTGCTCAGCATATTGAGTTGGAGTGCGCAAGGCCATGGCAATATCATTGGTCACTTGATCACCAGCAATTGGAATCACCGCGGTGTGACGAATCGCACCCTCGATAAAAATCGCAATATCTGTGGTGCCACCACCAATATCCACCAGGCATACGCCCAACTCTTGCTCATCTTCGGTCAAAACAGCACTGGCTGACGCCAATGGCTCTAAAATGATCTCGTCCACTTCCAGCTGACAGCGGTCAACACATTTTTCAATATTCTGTATGGCATTAATGGCACAGGTCACAACATGCACACGCGCTTCAAGGCGTACACCCGACATCCCTAGTGGCTCACGCACACCTTCTTGGTTGTCAATCATGTAATCCTGCGCCAAGGTGTGCAGGATTCTTTGATCGGCCGGTATAGCAACAGCTTGCGCAGCGTCCAATACTCGACCTAAATCTTCACGACTGACTTCACCTTCACGGATCGCCACAATGCCGTCTGAGTTTTGACTGCGAATATGGCTGCCGGCAATACCCACAAACACTGAGTGAATACTGCAATCTGCAACTTTTTGTGCTTCATCAATGGCATGCTGTAGCGACTGCACAGTCGACTCAATATTGACCACCACACCTTTTTTCAAGCCGCGCACAGGGTGTGTGCCGAGACCAATAATATTCAACTCACCATCAGGAGTGACTTCGGCTACCAGCGCCACAACCTTGGAGGTACCTATATCAAGACCAACAATCATGTTGTGGTTATTTTCATGTGCCATGTGTTTCTCTCCTTCACTGCGCCACTACCGCTGTAGTTTCATTTTCTGTCGGGGTGCGCCACGCAACAGCTAAGCCGTTGGCATAGCGCAAATCAACCCGTTCAATTTTATCAATGTGTTCTTTAAGCTCGTTTTCATACACCACGGCAAAACGGCGTATTTTCTCTACTAAATGATCACGTCCAAACAACAACTGTAAACCTGTTTGCGTGGTGATAAACCAGCTACCCCGCTCACGCATTTCCAGTTGCTGAATCGAATAACCTAAAGGCCGTAGCGCCTGACTAAAGGTTAAGTATTGCTGCATCACCCGAACTTGCGTTTGCGCAGGTCCTGATAACTGTGGCAAATGCTGGTAATCATTCATCTCTACAGCAGTAAACAGATATCCCTGAGTACTTAACAGCGCGTCACTACCCCAGCGCGCCACTGGAAGTTGCTCTTGTATAATCACTTGCAGCTGATCAGGCCAAATCCGACTGACTTCTGCATCAGCCACCCAAGGCAGCTCATCTAACACATGTCGAACAGCGGCGATATCGATGGAAAAAAACAGTCCATCGCTATAGGGCATCAACTGCTGCTCAACTAAACGCTGCTTGGCTGCGCTCAACTCACCCAGCACCCGCACCGTTGATATCGATGGGTTAACGTGGGGTTTAAGCCACTGCCAAGTACGGTCCATGTTTAAGTAGATCGCAATCGCTGCAACACTGACGATCACTAAACTGATGACAGTCCAATTTGGCCGAGGCC
>JAAZJF010000043.1 GCA_012800475.1 Gammaproteobacteria bacterium | reverse complement strand
GGCGTTGAATTGCAGTACGCTGGTCGTATTGCTTCAGCATCACCGGCTTGTGGTTATGCATCAATGCATGCTGAGCAGCAAGAACAATTGTTGCAAGAAGCCTTTAGCGTTTAAATCAGCGATCAAACCGCACTGCATATGCAGTGCGGTTTTTTACGTAATAACCGAATTTATAGGAACACATTATTATGGCTATCGAAATTAAAGCCCCAGCATTTCCCGAGTCGGTCGCTGATGGCACCGTTGCAACATGGCACAAAAAAGTAGGCGATGCTGTTAAGCGTGATGAGCTGATTGTTGATATCGAAACTGACAAAGTTGTGATGGAAGTTTTGGCTGAAGCGGATGGCGTGATTACTGAAATTGTTGCCGATGAAGATGCAACTGTTTTAAGCGGTGAGTTGTTAGGTCGTTTGGATACTGAAGCCGTTGCAGCGCCTGCTGCTGCACCAGCAGCTACAGCGAGCGAAGCAGCTCCAGCCGCAGCCAGCGAAGATGCAATTTTGTCACCCGCTGCACGTAAAATCGCTGCAGAAAATGCCCTTAATCCTGCTGATATTTCAGGCACAGGTAAAGATGGCCGCGTGACTAAAGAAGATGCAGTCGCTGCTGTTGCAAGCAAACCTGCTGCTGCGCCACAAGCTGCTACGCCAGCTGCAGAAGCACCCTTGTTTGCTGCCGGTGATCGCGTTGAAAAGCGTGTACCAATGACGCGTTTGCGCAAAAAGGTTGCTGAGCGTTTAGTTGAAGCACAGTCTTCAATGGCCATGTTAACGACGTTTAACGAAGTCAACATGAAACCCATTATGGAGTTGCGCAGCAAGTACAAAGACTTGTTTGAAAAAACCCATAACGGCGTTCGTTTGGGCTTTATGTCATTCTTTGTTAAAGCAGCGGTTGAAGCGCTGAAGCGCCAGCCTGGCGTCAACGCTTCGATTGATGGTAACGATATCGTTTACCACGGCTACCAAGACATTGGTGTTGCAGTATCCAGCGATCGCGGTCTGGTTGTACCTGTATTGCGTAATGCTGAGTTTATGAGCCTTGCAGAAATCGAAGGCGGCATCAACGCTTACGGCCGTAAAGCTAAAGAAGGCAAGCTGACGCTAGAAGAGATGACCGGTGGTACTTTCACTATTTCTAACGGTGGTGTGTTCGGTTCTTTACTGTCAACGCCAATCGTTAACCCACCACAAACAGCCATCTTGGGTATGCACAAAATCCAAGAGCGTCCAATGGCTGTAGACGGTGAAGTGGTTATTTTACCGATGATGTACTTAGCATTATCTTATGACCACCGTTTAATTGATGGCAAAGAAGCAGTGACTTTCCTTGTCACCATGAAAAACTTGTTAGAAGACCCAGCGCGTCTGTTGCTGGATATCTGATAATTCTGCAGCCGCTGTATTTTATAGCGGCTGCAGTACGTGGTTTCACACCACTTAACGAGGAAAACTCATGAGTCAGAAATTTGATGTAATTGTCATTGGTGCAGGCCCAGGTGGCTATGTTGCAGCTATTAAAGCAGCACAATTGGGTATGAAAACTGCCTGTATTGAAAAGTACCAAGACAAAGACGGCAAAATGGCATTAGGCGGTACTTGCTTAAACGTAGGTTGTATCCCATCTAAAGCCCTGTTGGACAGTGCATGGAAATACCACGAAGCTAAAGAAGACTTCGCAGTACACGGTATTGGCGTTAAAGACGTCACCATGGATGTTCCAGCAATGATTGCTCGCAAGAGCACTATTGTTAAAAACCTGACTGGCGGTATTGCAGGCTTATTTAAAGCCAACGGCGTCACCAGTATTGAAGGTCACGGTAAGTTACTGGCCAACAAGCAGGTTGAAGTCACAGCAGCAGACGGTACTGTCACTGTATACGAAGCTGAAAACGTGATTATCGCTGCGGGTTCACAGCCGATTGATATTCCACCTGCACCGGTTGATCAAGATGTGATTGTTGATTCAACAGGCGCACTGGAATTCCAAGCGGTACCAAAACGCCTTGGCGTGATTGGCGCAGGTGTAATTGGTCTGGAATTGGGTTCTGTTTGGGGCCGTTTAGGCGCTGAAGTGACTGTTATCGAAGCACAGGATAAATTCCTGCCTGCGATGGATGAGCAAGTCTCTAAAGAAGCACTGAAGATTTTTGGTAAGCAAGGACTGGACATTCGTCTGGGTGCACGCTTGACCGGATCTGAAGTTAAAAACGGCGAAGTAACAGTGAATTTCACTGATGCTAAAGGCGAGCAGAACATGACTTTTGATAAGTTAATTGTTTCTGTAGGCCGTCGTCCAGTGACCACTAACGTCTTAGCAGTCGACAGCGGTGTAACCCTGGATGAGCGTGGCTTTATTTTCGTTGATGATATCTGTGCGACGAGCGTACCTGGCGTTTACGCTATTGGTGACGTGGTGCGTGGCCCAATGTTGGCTCACAAAGCATCAGAAGAAGGCATCATGGTGGTTGAGCGTATTGCGGGTAAGCAAAACCAAGTCAATTACGATTTAATCCCAAGTGTGATCTATACCCATCCTGAAGTTGCCAGCGTCGGTAAAACCGAGCAGCAGTTGAAAGGCGAAGGTGTCGCAGTCAACTGTGGTGTGTTCCCATTCGCAGCCAGTGGCCGTGCGATGGCTGCCAACGATACCGCTGGTTTTGTGAAAGTTATTGCTGATGCAACAACAGATCGCATTCTGGGTGTGCACGTGATTGGTCCAAGTGCTGCTGAGTTGGTTCAGCAGGGCGCGATTGCGATGGAGTTTGGCTCCAGCGCTGAAGACTTAGCTTTGATGGTGTTCTCACACCCAACCTTGTCTGAAGCGTTACATGAAGCGGCGCTCGCCGTGAGTGGGCAAGCGATTCACATTGCTAACCGCAAAAAACGTTGATCAACAAACCGCCCCTTTTTAGGGGCGGTTTTGATTCTGCCTTACATAAGTTAATTGTGATCTACAGCCGTTTTGCAGCTGATTTAACCTGCCAATAACAGCTACACTCGATACGAGGTCAATCCCACACTTTCTAAACTTACAGGATCAGGCTTTATGAATCTTCACGAATATCAAGCGAAGCAATTATTTTCTGAATATGGTTTACCTGTCTCCGCAGGGGTTGCAGCGCAAACGCCTGCAGCTGCTGCACAAGCCTGTCATGACATTGGTGGCGAGCGTTGGGTGGTCAAAGCTCAAGTTCACGCTGGTGGACGCGGTAAAGCAGGTGGGGTGAAGTTAGTCACCAGTCCCGAAGACGCACAAGACTTTGCTGCGCAATGGTTAGGCAAGCGTTTAGTCACCTATCAAACCGATGCGAACGGCCAGCCCGTTAATCAAATACTGGTTGAAGCCTGTACCGACTTTTCTAAAGAGTTGTATTTGGGTGCAGTTGTGGACCGCGCTTCACGACGTGTGGTCTTTATGGCTTCGACCGAAGGCGGCGTTGATATTGAAAAGGTTGCCAGTGAAACACCGGATAAAATCGTTCAAGTGATGATTGATCCCACCATTGGTGCGCAACCTTTTCAGGGGCGCTATTTAGCCTATCAGTTGGACTTGCAGGGCGATCAAGTTCAGCAGTTTGTGAAAATATTTCTCAGTCTTGCGCAGATGTTTGTTGAGCGTGATGTGGCGTTGCTGGAGGTCAATCCTTTGGTGATTACACAAGCCGGTTACCTGCATTGTTTAGATGCCAAAGTGACTATTGATAGCAATGCGCTGTACCGTCAGCCTAAATTACGGGCCATGCAAGATCTGGGGCAAGATGATCCGCGTGAAGCTCATGCTGCACAATTTGAACTCAATTATGTGGCACTCGATGGCGATATTGGCTGCATGGTCAATGGTGCAGGTTTAGCCATGGGTACCATGGATATTGTGAATCACCATGGTGGTAAGCCCGCCAACTTTTTAGATGTGGGCGGTGGCGCGACTAAAGAGCGTGTGTCGCAAGCCTTTAAAATTATTCTTTCGGACACTACGGTAAAAGCCGTTTTGATTAATATTTTCGGCGGTATTGTGCGCTGCGATATGATTGCTGAAGGTGTGATTGGAGCGGTGAAAGAAGTGGGAGTTAAAGTGCCTGTCGTCGTGCGATTGGAAGGTAATAATGCCGCCTTAGGCCGCCAAGTGTTGGCTGAAAGCGGATTGAATATTATCGCTGCCAGCACCTTGAGTGACGCAGCCATACAAGTGGTAGCTGCGGCGCGGGGGGAACAGCTATGAGTATTTTAATTAACCACGATACGAAGGTGATTTGCCAAGGCTTCACCGGCGCGCAAGGGACCTTCCATTCTGAGCAAGCCATTGCGTACGGCACAAAAATGGTTGGCGGTGTCACCCCAGGCAAAGGTGGCACACAGCATTTAGGTTTGCCGGTATTTAATACGGTGTTAGAAGCGGTGCAAGCCACAGGAGCCGATGCTTCAGTGATTTATGTGCCTGCAGCTTTTTGTAAAGATTCTATTTTAGAGGCCGCATTTGCAGGTATTAAATTGATTATCTGCATCACTGAGGGCATACCGACCTTAGATATGCTGGATGTGAAAGTGAAGTGTGATGAGTTGGGCGTGCGTTTAATCGGACCTAACTGCCCAGGCGTGATTACGCCGGGTGAGTGTAAAATTGGTATTCAGCCAGGTTTTATTCATATGCCAGGTAAAGTCGGTATCGTCTCGCGCTCGGGTACCTTAACCTATGAAGCGGTGAAGCAAACCACGGATGCAGGTTTTGGGCAGTCAACTTGCGTTGGTATTGGTGGCGACCCTATTCCAGGTTCCAGCTTTATTGATATTTTAAAGATGTTCCAAGCTGATCCACAAACTGAAGCCATTGTGATGATTGGTGAAATCGGTGGCAGTGCCGAAGAGGAAGCCGCTTCATTTATCAAAGCGCATATTACTAAACCTGTGGTGTCTTATATTGCTGGAGTGACTGCACCTGAAGGCAAACGTATGGGGCACGCAGGCGCTATTATCTCTGGCGGTAAGGGCACTGCCGATGAGAAGTTTGCAGCGTTACAAGATGCAGGGGTCAAAACAGTGCGTTCGCTCGCTGATATTGGCTCAGCATTGGCTGAAATCACCGGCTGGAAACACAAGTAAACCTCTATTGAGGCAATACAAAACCACCCAGAGCGGTGGTTTTGTATTTTTGGCGCAAATCTATTTAATTACCAGTGACTCAATTTATTTCAGCACTGGTAAAAGGCATACAAAATCTATTAATACTGTAAACAATCGATTCGCTAGCATTCTATCCATGACATGATGGGTGCTGATGCTACGTGGTGTCTTGGCTATCATTTTTGGTGTGCTGACTTGGCGCGAGCCCGAGCTATCAGTGACTTTACTGATTGTGTTTTTTGGTGCTTATATTCTTGCAGATGGGGTTTTGGGTGTGTATTCAGCCTTTGCCGGACGTAAAGAGCATGATGATTGGTGGGTGCTACTGATTTGGGCATTGATCAGCGTGGTGGTAGGGATTGTGACATTCTTAGCTCCGGGTATCACTGCGTTAGCCTTGTTGTTTTATATTGCTATCTGGGCCATTGCGACCGGTGTTCTGCAGATTCTGGCTGGCATTCGTTTGCGTAAACAAATCCAAGGTGAATGGTTGCTGGTGCTAGGCGGTTTAGCTTCAGTGATATTTGGCATCTTTTTAATGGCGCAGCCGGTTGCTGGTGCACTGACTATGGCATGGCTGATTGCTTTATATG
>JAAZJF010000291.1 GCA_012800475.1 Gammaproteobacteria bacterium | reverse complement strand
CATCAAGCCAATACGCTGCAGATTGATCAGTTGACGCGAGAGTTTATTTTACCCGGTGCGCCGCGACCTTATCTGCAGCCTGAGCGCCTCAATGGTATGTTCAAAGGCTTTATTGACTTGGTATTAGAGCATCAAGGCCGCTATTACGTTGTCGATTATAAATCAAACTGGCTAGGTGATAGCGCCGCAGCTTACACAACAGAAGCCATGGATGAGTGTGTTTTAACCTACCGCTATGACCTGCAGTACACCTTGTATATCTTGGCATTACACCGCCTGTTGAAACTACGCATCCGTGATTATGATTACGATACGCATATGGGCGGCGCGGTCTATATGTTTTTACGCGGTGCGCACAATCAGACGCAAGGTGTGCATTACGCACGACCGGCGCGTGAGTTAATCGAGCGCTTGGATGCACTCTTTAAATCAAACACTCAAGGAGCACACTCATGATGCAACAAGGACAACTCTTTGGTGAAAGCGGTGAACCGGTGGTGATAAGTGCAGCGCCAGAGAGTGCGGCAACACTTAGAGCTGAGGATTACCTGGAGTCACGCGACAACTTGATGTTATTGCTCAACCAATGGCTGGCAGCCGATTGGATTCGCGCACTGGATGTGGCTTTAGTGAAGTTGTTGGCTCAGCTTGAGCCTGACGCACAGCCTTTGGTTTTGCTGGCGACTGCTTTAGTCAGCCATCAATTAGGGCATGGGCATATTTGTTTAGACTTGCACAGTCTGTTGCGCGATCCTGACTTAGCTCTTTTGTTACCACCAGAGGGGCGTGCGACCGAGGAGCAGCTGATATTGCCATCGCAGTTGTTGGCGGCAGTGAGTTTGTCACGTTGGCTGGATAACTTGCAGCACAGTCACTTGGTGTGTCAGCAGGCTGAAACGGCCACTAAGCCCTTGGTGTTAGTGGCAGAGCGCCTGTATTTATACCGTTACTGGCAGTATGAAAGTCGTGTCGCCGAACAATTAGTGCGGCGTATTGATACAAAAATGCCTTTAGCGGCGAGCTTTCCTGAGCGTTTGGCTGACTTGTTTAGCACACCTTTAGTGGTAGCGGGTCAGCGGCAGACGGATTGGCAAAAAGTGGCCTGTGCCATGGCGGCGCAAGGCCAGCTCACTTTGATTACCGGCGGACCAGGTACCGGTAAAACCACCACGGTAGTACGTTTGTTGGCGTTACTGCAACAGGGTGCGCTGGAGACCGGGCAGGCTTTGCGTATTCAATTGGCTGCCCCAACCGGTAAAGCCGCAGCGCGACTGACTGAATCCATTGGTCAGCAGGTGGCTGACTTACCTGTTGCCGAGGATGTTAAAAGCCATATTCCAACTGAAGTCACCACCTTGCACCGGTTGCTGGGAAGTTTGCCTAATACGCGCCATTTTCGTTATAACAGCACCAATCCATTGGTTGTGGATGTGCTAGTGATTGACGAAGCCTCCATGATTGATTTGGAAATGATGCATGACGTGTTGCAAGCATTACCCAAACATGCACGCTTGATTTTACTGGGTGATAAAGATCAATTGGCCTCAGTTGAGGCTGGCTCTGTATTAGGTGATTTATGTGCCGATGCTGAGCGTGCTTATTACACACCAAACACTCAGCAGCAACTTGAGCAGTTATGCAACGAAACACTGCATGCAGAACCCTGGTATGTCGGAAATGAGCAGCAACACCGCTTAGCCCAGCGTACAGTGATGCTGCGCTACTCGCGCAGATTTGGTAGTGATTCAGGTATTGGGCAATTGGCGCGTGCAGTCAATGAAGGTCAAGCTCAGCGCGCTTGGGAGTTGCTTCACAGTGATCGTGCTGATATTCGCTATGTGCTGATCAGCCAAACCACAACAACAGCGCTGGATAATATACTGCTCAATCCGT
>JAAZJF010000290.1 GCA_012800475.1 Gammaproteobacteria bacterium | reverse complement strand
TTAGGTTTTGCCACGGATCAGCTGATTTTTGTTGACCAATCAGCGAACTTAAACACAAAAAAACCAACTCATACTGCAGATTAATTCCAGCACTTAAACGCAAAGGTAACCGCAATGAAACAACTGTTAATTGTCGCTCACGGCAGCCGCCGCAGCACATCCAACGATGAGATCCGTGTTTTGGCAGGTAAAATTGCTGAGTACTTAGAATTACCCGCGCAACGCGTGCAAGTGGCTTTTTTAGAGTTGGCATTACCTTCAATTGAAACCGCTCTGAATGATTGCTTTGAAAGTGGCGTGGATGAAGTCTGCGTGCTGCCCTACTTTTTAGCGTCCGGCAGCCATGTGGTCACCGATGTGCCACGCGAAATCGCCGCCGTACAAAGCAAATGGCCAGATAAAATCATTAAAGTTCTACCCCATATTGGTGCTGCAGAAGGCATGGTTAAACTCATTGCCAATACGTATTAAGCCAACTGCTCCAAGACGGCGTCTGCAATTACAGATGAAGCAGCACCGTAAATGCTGCTAGAATATGCCTATTCTTTTTTAATGCAGTGTGTGATCGCATCACTGAGCTTGTGCGCGTACCAGCAGGTACGCCTAGCAAGTTATGTGCAACATGCACTGCTTTGAACATTATGTAGGTATTGCATGACCACGACGGGTACGCTTTATATTGTCTCGGCGCCATCCGGTGCGGGGAAAACAAGCTTAGTTAAAGCCTTAATTGATATCATGGCGCAAGTGCGTGTGTCGGTTTCACACACGACTCGCACGATTCGTCCAGGTGAAGTGGATGGCGTTAACTACCACTTCACTAAGCGTGATGCCTTCATCAGCATGCTCGAACAAGGCGATTTCCTTGAGCACGCTGAAGTCTTTGGCAACCTCTACGGCACATCGCACACTTGGGTGAAGGAAACACTCGCCAAAGGCTACGATTTAATTCTGGAAATTGACTGGCAAGGTGCGCAACAAGTGCGCAAGTTAATGCCTGAAGCGCAATCGATCTTTATTTTGCCTCCCACACATAAAGATCTGCGCCAACGCCTGCACAATCGCGGCCAAGATGCTGACGATGTGATTGAGACACGCATGCAACAAGCCATCACAGAAATGAGCCATTATGTCGAATATGACTATATTGTGATTAATGATGACTTCGCGACAGCACTGCAAGATTTGCTGGCGATATTTCGCTCCAACCAGCTCCTGCTAGCGACGCAGCAAAAACGTCACACACAACTACTCTGCGACCTGCTACGATAGCCTATACCTGTATGATTGACTGAGCCTTGGGCTTTATTTGTCATATATGATTTTTTAAACTGTGTTTATTTTGCACCATTATGCTGGTGCTGCTTTTTTTGTGAGGAATACTATGGCTCGCGTTACTGTTGAAGATTGCCTAGAAAACGTTGAAAACCGTTTTGCTTTAGTGATGCTGGCTACCAAGCGCTCACGCCAATTAGCCACGGGTGGTAAAGAGCCTAAAGTACCGGTTGAAAATGATAAGCCGACTGTTTTAGCCTTACGTGAAATTGCTGCGGGCTTAATCAGCGATGCCGTTATTGCTGAAGAAGAAGCTCTAACAGCTGAAGAACCTTTATTTGCCGCATTTGACGACAACTGATCACGCTGATCCGCGTGCCGTTCGTTATTTGCGAGAATAAGACTCTATTGCTACCAGGAGGTGAGCTATGCCTGCTTTAGATCGCCTATCTGGGCAATTATCGACTTATTTAAGCGCTGACCAAGTCAATGCAGTGCGCCGCTCCTATTATTATGCCGAGCAAGCGCATGATGGTCAGTTGCGCAGCAGCGGTGAGCATTATGTGACTCACCCGCTGGCTGTAGCGACCATTTTAGCCGATATGCATATGGACCATCAGAGTTTGATGGCAGCCATGCTGCATGACGTGATTGAAGATACCGGTATTCCTAAGGAAGCCATTGTTGCCCAATTTGGGGACAGTGTGGCGGAGCTTGTGGATGGTGTGACTAAGCTCACACAAATGAAATTCGGTACTAAAGCTGAAGCCCAAGCGGAAAACTTTCAGAAAATGGCGATGGCGATGGCACGCGATATTCGTGTGATTCTCGTTAAGCTCGCTGACCGCTTACACAACATGCGCACGCTGGGCGCACTCAATCCAGAAAAACGCCGCCGTATTGCTAAAGAAACCCTAGAAATATATGCACCCATCGCCAACCGTTTGGGGATGAATCGCATCTATGCTGAGTTTGAAGATCTGGGTTTTAAAGCCATGTACCCGATGCGTGCATCACGCATTCAATCGGCCGTCAAAAGCTCACGCGGCAACCGCAAAGAAATTGTTAACAAAATTCAAGAATCCATCACCCACTGCTTAGAACGCGAAGGTTTACCTGGCGAAGTCAGTGGTCGTGAAAAACATCTGTATAGCATTTATCAAAAAATGCGTGGCAAGCGTAAAGCATTCAATGAAATTATGGATGTGTATGCTTTTCGTATCGTGGTGGATAAAGTCGACACTTGTTATCGCGTACTTGGTGCTGTGCATAATTTGTACAAGCCCTTCCCTGGACGCTTTAAGGATTACATTGCGATCCCTAAAGCCAATGGCTATCAATCACTGCACACCACTTTATTTGGTATGCACGGTGTACCCATTGAGATTCAAATCCGTACGCGAGAAATGGAAGAGCTGGCCAACAACGGTATTGCTGCGCACTGGTTGTACAAAACCGAAGAAGGCGAAGGCCGTCGTAATAACCACGCGCGCGCGCGCCAGTGGGTCAAAGGTTTACTCGAACTGCAGCAAAATGCGGGTAACTCCTTAGAATTTATTGAAAACGTTAAAATTGATTTATTCCCTGATGAAGTCTATGTGTTCACGCCCAAAGGCCGCATCATGGAGCTGCCAAAAGGCTCAACACCCGTCGATTTTGCGTACGCCGTGCACACCGATGTGGGTAACACTTGCATCGCGTGTCGTGTGAACCGTCGTTTAGCGCCTTTATCACAAGCACTGGAAAGCGGTGCCACCGTTGAAGTGATTACCGCACCCAATACGCAGCCCAATCCCAATTGGCTTAATTTTGTGGTGACAGGTAAAGCCCGTACTCATATTCGTCACGCGCTCAAACAACAGCGCCGTGAAGAGTCGGTCAATTTAGGTTTGCGCTTGCTCAGTAAAGCTTTAGATAATCTCGGTGCGCGCTTTGAAGATGTATCGACTGCGCGTCTAGAGGTGTTACTCAAGGAGTACCATCAAGACGAGCGCGATGATCTGCTGGAAGATATTGGCTTAGGTAATCGCACGGCACACGTTGTCGCGCGTCGCTTGTTATCGACTGACAACGCCGATATCAACCCTTTAGCAGCCGATGGCCCTCTGGTGATCCGCGGTACCGAAGGCTTAGTACTGAACTATGCACGCTGCTGCACACCCATCCCTGGTGACTTAATTGTAGGGCATCTATCTGCTGGCAAAGGCATGGTTGTGCACCGTGACAGCTGTAAAAACATCAGTGATGTGCGCAATAATCCTGAAAAGTGTGTGCCGCTGACTTGGGCGAAGGATATTGATAGCGAGTTCAACGTAGAATTGCGTATTGAACTGGCCCATCAGCGCGGCTTAATTGCTCTACTGGCCAGTACCATCAGCGAAGCCGATGCCAATATTGATAAAATCAATGTGGATGAGCGTGATGGACGTATCAGTGTGATTCAACTGGGTATCAGTGTCACCGATCGAGTGCATTTGGCCCGCATTATCCGTAAATTACGAGCCTTGCCTGGCGTATCTCGCATTACCCGCACACGCGCTTAACCACCTGAATCGTGCAGCTTAGAGCTTGCGCTACGGGCCTAAGCCTGCGGATTGTCTATATAACGGAGTCCCTTTATGAGTAAAACCATTATCAGTACTAAAAATGCACCCGCAGCCATCGGTACCTATTCACAAGCTGTGCGCGTGGAAAACACGGTGTATCTGTCAGGACAAATCCCACTCAACCCCGTCACCATGGAGATGGTTGAAGGCTTTGAGCAGCAGGCTGTACAAGTGTTTGAGAACTTAAAAGCCGTCACTGAAGCAGCCGGTGGATCACTTAACGATATTGTGAAGCTCAATATTTTCTTAACTGATTTAGGTAACTTTGCTGCTCTCAATGAAGTGATGGGCCGTTACTTTAGCGCGCCATACCCAGCACGCGCAGCTGTCGGTGTTGCTTCATTACCCCGCAATGCCTGCGTGGAAATGGATGCGGTTGTGTATTTAGGTTAACAGCCCGTGTGCATGCGGTGCACAGATGCTGAGCTATTCAGCCAACTGCGCCGCATAACCTTCTCGAAAGCTTGGGTAACGTGGCGTCCATCCTAATGCTCGCGCACGCGCATTACTGCAACGCTTACTGCCCGAACGGGGCTTAAGAATACACTCGGCAACACTGCTGACACCTAAACGCTGCTGGAGCCATGCCACCACCTCAGCCTGCTCCACAGGCTCGTTATCCACACCGATATAGATGGGCTCAACGGCCTGCCCTTGTGCATCCACGAGCAGTACTTTTGCGATCAGCGCAGCGGCATCATCCGCATGAATACGGTTGGTAAAACTGTGTAAATGTGGCGCATGATAGCCTGCACGTACACGATCAATCAGCATATGCCGCCCCGGTCCATAAATTCCGCTCAAGCGTACAGCGGTGGCTGGATGACCACTCTGAGCAGCACATTGCTCAGCTTCTAACATAATCTGTCCAGCCCAGCGGGCGGGCTCTGTCGGCGATTGCTCATCGATCCAGCTGTCATCGTTTTGTCCATACACACCGGTGCTGGATACAAAAACCACACGCTTGGGCTGTTGTTGATGCTGCGCTAACCAACTGTATAAGTGGCGCTGACCTTGCACATAAGCCTGTTGATAACCTTGTGCGTCCATGCGCTGTGCAGCCATGGCATACACAACATAATCAATGGGTTGCTGCGGCCAATCTGCTGGACATTGTGGCTGCTGCATATCCGCAGCAATGGGTAGGATTTGCGCAGGTAAATGCGCAGTTGTACGGCGCAAACCATGCACTAACCAACCCTGTTGCTGCAATAAAACTGCAACACGACTCCCGATATCACCACAGCCCACTACGACCACTCGGACCTGCTTATGCATTACATATCACTCCATCATTGCACTAACTATCAGAATCATTGGTCACAATTTAATGTAACAGCTATGCTAACCACAATCCTAATGGGAATTGGCTATGACACTCACTGAACTGCGTTACATCGTTGCTTTAGCTCAAGCTCAACACTTTGGCCGTGCGGCTGAGATGTGTCACATCAGCCAACCCACCTTATCGGTTGGGGTTAAGAAGCTTGAAGAAGATTTAGGCGTGCTGATTTTTGAGCGCAGCAAAAGCGCTGTGCGTGTTACGCCCGTAGGCGAGGCGATCGTTGCCCAAGCACAACGTGTGCTCGAACAGGCACAAACCATTCGCGAACTGGCGCAAGCGGGTAAAAACCAGCTGGCAGCGCCACTCAGAGTGGGTGCTATTTATACGGTGGGGCCGTATTTATTTCCGCAAATGATTCCACTGCTGCACCGCAGTGCGCCGGAAATGCCACTGTATATTGAAGAAAATTTCACCCATGTCTTACGTGAAAAATTACGTAAGGGTGAATTAGATGTGATTATCATTGCGCTGCCTTATGCAGATGCAGATGTACTGACCAAGCCTGTATATGAAGAACCCTTTTGCGTATTACTGCCGGCTGATCACGCTTGGACGAAAAAAGACAGCATCGACAACACCATGCTCAATGACAAAAGCCTGTTACTGCTCGGCGAAGGCCACTGTTTCCGTGACCAAGTATTAGAAGCTTGCCCCACCACCTTGCAAGGCAATCCTGATAATCGCTACACCACGATTGAAGCCAGTTCCTTAGAAACGATCCGTCATATGGTGGCTTCGGGTTTAGGGGTATCCGTCTTGCCTTTATCGGCAGTGGATAATCATCGCTATGCTGAAGGTGTGATTGAAGTGCGCCCCTTTACCGCGCCCGCGCCCACACGCACCGTCGCCATCGCTTGGCGAGCCACCTTTCCACGCCCCAAAGCTATTGATGTACTCATTGATGCGATTCGTCAATGTGATGCTGCACAAGTCGCTATCGAGCCATAACAATGAGTGTTTTATTGGTGCACACTCCGGTGACCACGCTCAAGGGCGTGGGGCCTGCGATGGCTGAAAAGCTGGCTAAAGTCGGCATCGATAATCTGCAAGATCTGCTGTTTCATCTACCCTCGCGTTACCAAGACCGCACCCGTATTACGCCCATTGGTGCGCTACGCCCAGGGCAAGATGCTGTGGTGGTGGGTACCGTGATGGCGGCCAATATCGTAATGGGTAAGCGCCGCAGTTTATTAGTCCGTATTCAAGATGGCAGCGGCGGTTTAACCTTGCGCTTTTTTCACTTTAGTATGGCGCAAAAAAACACCTTAGAAAGAGGTGTGCAGGTGCGCTGCTATGGCGAAGTACGCCCCGGTGCAACAGGCTTAGAAATCTACCATCCTGAATACCGCATCCATAATCCTGCAGAAGAAACCCCCTTACACAGCACCCTGACGGCTATTTACCCCACCACGGAAGGGCTGACACAACTGCGCTTGCGCGAGCTGTGTACCCAAGCCTTAAGTTTTCTAAGTGAGCACAGTTTGCC
>JAAZJF010000042.1 GCA_012800475.1 Gammaproteobacteria bacterium | reverse complement strand
TGGCGGCGCAACCATTGACACATTAAAGGCGTATATCGAAAGTCAAACAGCGATTGAGTAAAGCGCTTTGCGCCCCGCCTTATATCCCCGCCCTTTCGGGCGAGGGTTTACGGCGGTTTTGCTAAACCTAGGCGGCAGACAATCACCTGACGCAAGGCTCCTGTTTCAGAGTGCACACCTAAAGTAAATTCAGACATTATTCATTCCTCAACATAAAAATATATAATGACTGACGCAGATCAATAGAAGTTCAAGCATGGCAGCGTATTTGCGATGAGCTGCACAGGCGAAAACGCAGCGCCGCGTTTGCTCAATGCAAACAGCCAAATCACACATTAAGTGCTATCAGCGGCGCTCGGCAGCCGCCAACAGCTCACGCCAATACTCATCCGTACCGACACAATCAAGCACCGCATCCAGCTTAGCGCAACCATAGACCCGTAAAAACTCACGCGCATATACAGCATGGATTACCGCCTGCTGAGCAGGACTGAGCGCAACAACGCCCTGCTCGGCTTGCGCCAAACACTCAGACTCAAGGCGCGTTAAAGCCCAGCCCCCCACTTTAGGAATGTGCTGAATGGCCTCGGTAAACAAGGCTGTCAGTGTTGGGCTGTTGCTGTGAGCCTGTACGGTTTCGGGGCAACTGCTGACAATCGCCCGCACCTTGCCCTGATTGAGCTGCTGCACCTGCGCAATAATTTGCTCGGTGCGCTCACCTGCAGCCATAGCGCCGGGATAGACTAAAATATTGTGCAACTGCGCAACATCCGCAGCGCTGTGCACTACACAGGCTGGATCATCATAAAAAAAGAAATCAATCACCCGCCGCGTGGCAGCGCCATCGTCTTTATCGTTGTACACACTCAAATCATAGGCTTCGATTGGCGCATCGGGCGCTGCGTTCTGCACGGTATCAAGTGCAGTGTGTAAAGCCGCAACCAACTGACTGCGCGTGGTACAAGTCACGCCCGGCATCTGCTGTGGCCATAAATACAATCCGCGCTCCTGCGCATACTGTTCTTGGTCATACACGTAATACAGAATCGGGCGCTGGCGCGGCATAAAATCCACGCAGATACTGGAGTAATCGGTGATTAACACATCCACAATCGCCAGCAGCTCATTGCTATCCATACTGCTGGGCACCACAGTGCAATCAAGCGCGCGCTGGCTGAGTTGTTCTTCTAAAAAGTAATGGCCACGAAATAGCAATTGCGCACCCTGACTGAACATGGCACTTAAATCATCTTCAAGACGCTGAAAATCCACCGCCATACTCTCGAAAGTCCCGCGCCACGTCGGCGCAAACAGCACCACCGGCTGATCCAGCGCTAAGCCCAATTGCTGCTTGAGCTCACGCTGGCGCTCTGCGCTACTCGCCACTGTCGCATCAATACGCGGATAACCGGTTTGCGCCAATTGCCCGCGATACACGCAGCGCAAATCATAGCGATCCAGCAATACATCCGTGGTATGGGTATTGGGGCTGATTAAATGGGTGCTTTGCAAAAAGTTATATTGCACCGGACCGAACTCATTAAATTCGGTTTTAATATCACGCCCCAAACCTTTTAAGGGCGTGCCGTGCCAAGTATTTAAAAACTTCTGCTCAGCACGGCGCACGATATAAGTGGCGGCATTAGAATTATTGATACAAAAGGCCGCTGTGGCCATAAACTGCGCATACCGCTGCGAGTTGACCGGCACACAGACCACATTGGCTAAACTGTGCCACGCCTTGGGAATACTCTCAGCCTCGTTCAGCACCCAAACATGCAGCCAATCATCATGCGCATCATAGAGTGCACGCTGGTTAAATATCGCCAGCGGATTACAACGCGCGCCAACACCGGCATAGCTTTCATACACCACAACCTTGCGTGCAATCGGCAGGTGGGTGCGGTAATGCACATAGCTGACCGCAACTTCAGGCGCAGCTTGAGTGAACATACAGCCCTGCGGCTCAGCATAAGGATCGCGATCAATCACCAGCGCCAGCAACGCCTGACACGCCTGCTGCACTGCGCCAGCTCGATATAAGGCCGCACCCAGCAAGTATTGACCGTGAGCACAATGATCCGGCTCGCGATACAACGCCTGCTGCATACAGCGCGCCGCCTGCGCCCAATCTTGGGCTGCGTAATAACCTAAACCCTGCTGCCACCAATAGGCTGCGCGGGTTAAGTTTTCTGCATCAGCATCAGCGATAGTGTTGTGAGCAGCGTCAGCAATCTGCTGCTCAATCACAGGGATGCAGACCTGCTCAGACGTAAGCGCTAGTAAGGCTTGGCAAGCCTGATCCGCCTTGTACTGCGCACTATAAACCACCGCCAAACGGTATTGCACCCGTGGCAACAGCTCATCTGCGCTCGCAATCACGTGCAGATAAGCAG
>JAAZJF010000289.1 GCA_012800475.1 Gammaproteobacteria bacterium | reverse complement strand
TTGAGTAAACTGCATTGCGGCAGGGACGAAGGATTCAACACTCATTTTACTTTCTCCCAGCATCGCGCTGTAAAAACTGTAGTTAATATTATCTGCTTATCCTACCAGCATGGTCAACTATTACCAATACCTATGGAATTAACGCAATGGTAGTTAGGCCACTTTTCTCGTCCAAGCCAAACATAATATTCATATTCTGTACGGCTTGTCCTGATGCACCTTTAACCAAGTTATCAATCGCAGACATCACCACCACTACATCGTCATTTTGTGGACGCTGTACAGCGATGCGACACATATTGGCACCTTTGACTGTGCGTGTTTGTGGGCATACACCAGCAGGCAACACATCAACAAAAGGCTCATTTTGATAACGCTGCTCAAAGAGTGCTTGCAAATCAACACTACGATCAACAACAGTGGCATATAAAGTAGCGTGGATACCACGAATCATCGGGACTAAATGCGGCACAAAAGTTAAGCCCACAGATTGGCCTGCAGCACGACGCAGCCCTTGTTTAATTTCAGGTAAATGACGATGACCCGCCACACCATAGGCCATCATATTTTCTGTAGCTTCACAAAACAGGGAGCCAAGTTTTGTACCACGACCTGCCCCACTCACACCCGAAGCGCAGCTGGCAATCATGTGTTTAGGATCAGCCAAACCAGCCTCAACCAGAGGCAATAAGCCTAACTGTACTGCGGTTGGATAGCAGCCGGGCACAGCAATTAAGCGGGCGCTTTTAATCGATTCACGGTTTACTTCAGGCAAACCATAGACAGCATCAGCTAATAAGTGCGGCGCACCATGCGGCTGCCCATACCATTGCGCCCATTCATCAGCGTCTTGCAAACGAAAATCTGCTGACAAATCAATCACTCGCGTACCCGCTTGCAGGATCTCATCGGCTAAGCCATGCGCAACACCGTGTGGCGTGGCAAAAAGCACAACATCACACTGAGTTAAAATATCAACCTGCGGTACTGAGAAAACCAAATCAGGATAGCTCTCACGCAGATTGGGGTACATATCAGCAACACGCACACCCTCTTCTGAACGAGAAGTGATCACCTCGACCTGTGCATGCGGATGTAAGGCGAGTAAACGTAGTAATTCAACTCCGGTGTAACCTGTACCGCCAACGACTGCCACTTTAATCATGCATGCACCCTCTAAAAGTAAATTGATCTGCCACTGTATAACCAGCACTTTGCTAATGACACTGCATCAGCAGGAGACTAACATATACACTATTTCTTAATTGGAGCTGGTTATGACATATTTATGGATTAAGGCTTTCCATATTATCGCAGTGGTCTGTTGGTTTGCGGGTTTATTTTATTTACCGCGTTTATTTGTGTATCACGCTATGAGCACCGATACAGCAAGCCAGGAGCGCTTCGTTATTATGGAGCGCAAACTGTATCGCGGCATCATGCACCCTTCACTGGTTGCCACTGTGGGCTTGGGTTTATATATGCTGTACATGAATCCCGCCTTATTGAAGATGGGCTGGATGCATATCAAGCTGACACTGGTAGCCCTATTGATTGCTTACCACTTCTCCTTGGGCGCTATTTACAAACGCTTCGCGCAAGGCACCAACCAAAAAAGCCATGTGTTTTATCGCTGGTTTAATGAACTGCCTGTGTTGTTTCTGATTGTCATAGTACTGCTGGCGATTTTAAAACCATTTTAAATCTGAGAAAAGCAATAATAAAACGCCTCTCATATTCACTGATACAAATCGACTCATCTGCGCATGCATTGATACGCAGATGAGCTCAATCACTTAACCTGTATTACGTAACCCTGCCGCAATCCCCGCTACAGTCACCAACAACGCTTGCTCAATCGCTGGACAAATACTCTCGCCCTGCTCTCTTGAACGCGCTAATAGCTCCACCTGTAACAAATGCAATGGATCAAGATAAGTATCACGCACACTAATAGATGCGCGCACTTGTGGATGACGTTCAAGCAAATGGGCTTCGCCTGTTAGATGAAGCACTTGCTCTACCGCTTGCTCAAGATGCTGGTACAACTGCTCACCAAAACCGCGCAATTCATCAGCCACTAAACGCTCATCATATAAGCGCGCAATACCAGAATCCGCCTTTAACAGCACCATCTCTAACATATCGATACGCGCTCTAAAAAACGGCCATTGATCGCGCATTTCAGCTAGGACTGATTCTTCTTTACGCTCAAGCGCATTTTGCAGAGCCGTTTCCCAGCCCAACCATGCAGGGAGCATCATACGAGTTTGCGTCCAAGCAAAAATCCACGGAATAGCACGTAAACTTTCGATACCGCCCGTACGACGCCGCGCTGGACGACTACCCAAAGGCAAACGCCCTAACTCTTGCTCCGGTGTCGCTTGGCGAAAATACTCTACAAACTGTGGATGCTCACGTACGGTTTTGCGATACGCCGTCAGCCCATCAGCTGCTAAACGCTCCATCACCGCACGCCACGAATCTTTAGGTGCTGGTGGTGGTAATAAAGTCGCTTCCAGTACTGAGGCCAAATATAAGTTCAGGTTTTGCGCTGCTACCGCCGGTAAGCCATATTTAAAACGAATCACTTCACCTTGTTCAGTCGTACGGAAGCGACCCGCCACAGAACCGGGTGGCTGCGATAAAATAGCTTCATGTGCAGGCCCGCCGCCACGCCCAACTGTGCCGCCACGACCATGGAACAAAATTAACTCAATACCTTGCTGCTGACATACCGCCACCAACTCTTCTTG
>JAAZJF010000288.1 GCA_012800475.1 Gammaproteobacteria bacterium | reverse complement strand
GTGCGCAACGCGGCTATAAAAGACCTAAAGGTTATTATAGTGGTAAGCCTGATATCACAGCGCCCAACACGCTCGACCGTGCTTTTAATGTGTCTGCACCAAACCAGTGGTGGGTCAGCGATATCACTAGTCAAAAGTCTAGTATTTGCGCTTTCCATTTACTAAATAGCCATAAGTTCTTAGACTATAGTTAAACAGTCTTAGACTTTAGAGCAATTCTTAAAATTCTTAAGCTTCTTAGGTCCAAGCATGTGTTGTATTTACAGGACTCAAATATGAGTAATGTAGCCACCCGTAATCCGTATTACACATTGCATCGCAACAGACCTGTGTTGTGCGAGGAGATAATTTATGCGCTCATTTAAACATCTGATTTATGGTGGCTTACTCGCCGCTGTGATGAGCCCTGCCATGGCTAATGATGGCGAAAAGATTTACACAAAAGGCGGCGCCCAGCCCGGTGCACTTGCATGTATCACCTGCCACATGGCAGATGGCAAGGGTATGGATGCTGGTGGGTTTCCTAATATTGCCGGTTATTCTGCAGGCTATTTAGCAAAACAAGTTCATGATTTCAAAAAAGGCACCCGTGAAAACGCTATTATGATGCCCATTGCAACGGCGTTAACAGAAGCTGAAATTGATGCCGTGGCGCAGTACATGGCCAGCTTAGATAAGCCAGAAGTACCTGAAATCACTCGCGCAAAAACGCCTGACGGTTTAGGTGAGTCACTGGCGATTCGTGGTGACTGGAGCCGTTCAATTCCTGAGTGTGTTGCGTGTCATGGGCCTGGTGGAGTGGGTGTGGGTGAAGTTTTCCCACCTTTAGCAGGACAAGGTTCAAACTACTTAGTCAGTCAATTACGTGCGTGGCAACAAGGCACACGTAAAAATGATCAAAATGATTTGATGGGTCACATTGCCCGTTCACTCACTGAAGAAGAAATTACAGCTGTTGCTGCTTACTTCTCTGGTCTTGGTAAATAAGGAGCAAACCATGAAAAAGTTATTATTAGGTGTTTTTGCTCTGACTGCCCTGAGCGTTGCTGTTGCTGCGCCGGTGTCAATGGAAGACCAGTCGCAGCTCAAGCCAGCCCCAGCTAAAGCTGACGGTGAGGAATATCACGTACCACCACTGGAAGCGGATTTGCCCGATAACGCTTTCGGCGAGATGGTGCGCAAAGGTCACGCCATCTTTGTGGACACCAAGCGCCAAGTGCCTGAGTTAGTCGGTAATGGCATGAACTGTGTGAACTGTCATATTGACCAAGGCCGTCTGGCAAACTCAGCACCGATGTGGGGTGCTTACACTATGTATCCTGCTTACCGTAAGAAAAACGACAAAGTGAATACCTATGCTGAGCGTATTCAAGGTTGTTTTGAGTTCAGTATGAACGGTACGCCACCGGCGGCAGACAGTGAAACGATGAAAGCGTTAAGTACGTTTTCGTACTGGTTAGCTACGGGTGCGCCAACGGGTGTTAAAACACCGGGTAGTGGTTACCCTGACGTTGCTAAGCCTGAAGGAGGTTATGATATTGCGCGCGGTGAGAAAGTGTATGCCGAGCAATGTGCTATTTGCCACAGTGATGACGGTTTAGGCCAGAAAGTAGGTGATCACTATGTATTCCCACCGCTGTGGGGTGCTGACTCCTTTAACTGGGGTGCAGGTATGCACCGTATTAACACTGCAGCATCCTTTATCCAGGCCAATATGCCGTTAGGTAAGGGTGGCACTTTAAGCGACCAAGAGACATGGGACGTTGCCGCCTTTATGAACAGCCATGAGCGTCCGCAAGATCCACGTTTAGTGGACGGCGATATTGAGAAAACGCGAGTGAAGTTTCATGCTAATGATGGCGTGAACTTATACGGCGAAAAAGTAAATGGTGTAGTGATTGGTCAAGGCATTAAGTAAGTCGATTGACCGTAACAGTTTAATTAACTGAACTATGCCAGAGCCCTAAGTGGTCGGATGAGAATCCAATCACTTAGGGCTTTTTTGTGGGTGCTGTTTATAGAATCAAAATACATTCAATGGATTGATTTATAGCCATGTTGAACAGTTAGCGTTCACTGGAGATTTTCACCAGTTCGCCACCGACAAAACGTAGGTAATAATACATGCCGCCTTTGGGGCCATAGAGCCATTCTTCGATCGGTTGCTCGTCACGGTTATAGAAACCACTGGTGTAACCGACATTTTCACGGCTGACAGGTTTGCCGCAGAGGCGTATCACAGTTGTCGCGCGATCGCCTAGGCTCACCAGTTTTGAACCGCAGCGAAAGGTACTCGCCATGACGTTGGAGCTGGCTAGGGCGAGTAGAGTGCAGAATATTACGGTCAAAGATGCTTTCATTACAGGCTTCCTAAATGCAGAGTGCTAATGACATGGCCATCAGTGTTGGTTGTGCTGGGACTGACATCAATTAAATACACACGCTCAGCGTCCAGTTGAGTGTGTTCAATTAAATATTCTTTAATGCTATTGGCGCGTGCTTGTGCTAAGCGACGTAAGTGTTGCTGGCTTTTTGCGTAGCTGGCCAGCACGGCGGTTTGCATCTGTTCAGCACGCTCGGCTGTGCTTAAGTCTGACCATTGCGTAGGCGGTTGTTGTTTTAATTGGGTACGATAAATGCCTTCAAGAAGACTGGGTTTTTCAGCATCAGGTACCTCTAACGTCTCTTTGCTGGTGCTGATTTTAGTGCCACGGCTTTGGAGGATTTTATACCAAGCGTTTTGATAAGCGCTGTGTAAGCGCATCGATGCGATATGTGGACCATCAACCTCAGCCAGACTGCCACCTTCCACTTCAAGGCGTAACTGTGGGCGCTCTTGCAGTGCAATGGCTAATGTATCCAGGCTTTTTGCTGCTTGGGGGTTGATCTTGGTTTCGCCGGGTGCAAAGCCCACTTCACTGAGCTCTTGGGCATTGCTGTGTGCTAAGCCTGCAATAAAATTAAAAGGTGCTGAGACTGCACGGGTGATTAAGTTGCGCAGTGTTTTCCAGACAATGGGGCCGACTTTAAATTCTGGGTTATTTAAGTCACCTTGCACAGGTAAATCTAAAGCAATACGTCCTTTGCTGTCTTTGAGTAAAGCAATGGCCAGGCGCACAGGTAAGTCAACGGCATCAGGGCTGTCGACACGCTCACCCAGTTGCAGTTGCTCCAGTAATAAAGAGTTGCTGGCATTGAGCTTGCCGTCATTAATTTGATAGTGCAGATCCAGATTGAGGCGACCTTTACGAATGCGGTAGCCGGCAAACTTACCTGAGTAGGGGGTCAGAGTCGTCAGCTCAACGTGCTTAAATGCAGTGGTGATATCCAGTTTTTTCAACGGATCAAAGGGCGTGAGGCTGCCTTTGATGGTCACGGGTGCGTAGCGATCAACTTTACCTTGAATGTCCACATCGGCCAGCGTATTGGCTTGATTGTCCAGTGTACCGATGCGGCCATTGAGCTGTTGAATCGCTGTAGCAAAATTCGGTGTGAGGCTGAAATCAGCAAAGTTAGCGGAGCCATCTTTAATGGTGATACCGCCGATATGCATGGCGAACTCAGGACTTGGATCAGCTTGGGGCGGCGTTGCTGTGTGCGGTTGAGCAATCAGTAAGTCGCTGATATTGGTGGTTAAGTTTTCATTGATGATAAAGCGCACATAGGGTTGTTGCAGTACTAGAGTGTCAATGGATAACTTTTGCTGCTGCAGCGCATAGCGGATGCCGTTCAC
>JAAZJF010000287.1 GCA_012800475.1 Gammaproteobacteria bacterium | reverse complement strand
GCTAATGCAGAGCATGTAGCGGAACATTTAACATCAGTAGTTTTTAATCATACTTTATCTTGCCTATCAGGCACTTAATTAAATTATACGGTTGTAGCTGTTGTTTTATCCATATATTAAAATTATGCTATATAACTGATTTTCTCTATAAAATGACCTATGAATAGATGGTTTTTTTGTTAGTATGTTTTTAATAGTTGCTTAATAATAAGTATTAATTATTTTTATAGAATCAGTTTAAAGGTGCCTGTATTAAGCTCAGTTACAGTTTAAAACTGGATATTTTTTATGTTTTGCGTACACTCCCTTGTGCTTAAAACAGCATTACTTTAGGGAGATAGACAATGTTGAAGAAAACATTACTTGCGGCACTGGTGCTGGGTGTGACCGCGACTGCAGTACAGGCCAATGAAGTATCAGGTTATGCAGCCTACAGCTTGGGTCAAACTGACTCAAAAGGCTTCAATACTAAGAAGAAAATAGGCCATAAAGTTGTTGTCGGCTTACAAGCTAATGAGTTTGTTGGGCTGGAAGCACAATACACTGATCTGGGTAAGCCGAAAGATAAGTTTACTGTGCTATCTGCTGGCAGCTTGTATGACGCAAAAGGTACTGCTCAGACGCGCGGTATTGGTGGTAATTTAGTGGGTACTTTACCTTTAAACGACTTTAAGGTTTTTGCTAAAGTTGGCTACCACCGTATGGAAACAAAGGTGAAAGTTAAAGTTGCTGGCTTGGGTTCTGCAAGTGCTAAAGAGCGTGAGTGGGTGCCCTCTGTTGGTTTAGGCGGTGCGTATACTTTGACACCTGAGCTGGATGTTATTGCTGAATACGAGCGCTACAAAGATGTTGCTGATGATTACAACGTCGATTTTGCCTCTGTTGGTATTCGCTACAAGTTCTAAGTGATCAGGTACAGCTGCTGTTGTAATAACGGCAGCTGTCTTACGTAGTTAAGGCTGCACCACTAAGTTGTTAAAAAGTAAATCTTCCACCAAGGGTTGCCCTTCTTCTTGATTGAGCACTTGCCTGACCTGCTCTAATGCAGCTTTTCTCACTGCTTCTTTGCCCTCGGCTCCTTGCATATTTTCATCACTTTGTTGGGCAAACAGTTGAATCAATTGATCCCGAATCAATGGCTCGTGATATTCAACGCTGGTCACATGTTCCGCCTGCACACGCAAAGCAATATCGGCCTTATAGTATTTAAGTTTGGTGCCTGCGCCGTAGTTACCAACCAGTGCTGGGGTTAAGCTCACATAGGCTGTTTGTGTTGGGGGAGTGGCTGCATCCTCTGCATAGGCTGCGCTGCTCATCGATAATACTAATAATAAAAGTGATACATATTTCACGCCAATAACTCCAAAATACCAATAAGCACATCTGTGCGAAGCCTGTGATTGCTGTGCCTAGCCTATAGGATCTGTATCCAATTGTGCATGCATCTATGCTGCCATTTTTGCATATATTCTACGTCATCCCTCTTATCACTAAGTCGTGCCCTACTATTGGAGGGTGCTGTAGCACTCTTTAGCCTATGGTGAGTTATCAGGTGCAGTGCTAAAAAGAGAGTGAAACGTTCTTGAATTCTTTTAGCCAGGTGGATGATGATCAAATTAACAGTGTTATACGGGCATCCTCTTGTGCCTGATGATTTTGAGGCTTATTACCGCGCTACGCATCGACCTTTACTTGCTGATGTACAGGGTATACAGCGTGCTGAATTAACGTTGTTCTGCACACAGGCAGACGGTTCTTTACCGGCCTACTATCGTATGGCTGAACTGTATTTCGCGACGCAAGCACAGATGGACACTGCATTAGCTTCTGCAGCGGGTCAGATTCTTGTGGCTGATATTGAAAATTTTGCGACTGGTGGAGTGACCGTATTGGTTGGCCATGTCGCTGCATGATTATTTCAATCATTACATAGCAGGTGAACTATGACACAAGCCATTGAATATCAAGGCCGTTGTTTTTGTGGTGCTGTGGGGTTAACCGTTACCGGTGAGCCACAAGCAATGGGTTATTGTCATTGCGAGTCATGTCGGCATTGGTCTGCAGGACCAGTCAATGCTTTTACGCTGTGGCAGCCTAGCGCGGTACAGGTCAAGCAAGGGCGTGAACATATAGCTCGCTATAACCAGACGCCAGGCAGTACACGCTGCTGGTGCATGCTTTGTGGTGGGCATCTATTCACCGAGCATCCACAGATGGCTTTAACGGATGTGTATGCAGCGATTATTCCTACATTAGATTTTCAACCCAGCGTGCATGTGCATTATCAAGAAACAGTGCTACGCATGGATGATGGTTTGCCAAAAATGCGTGATTTGCCCAGTGAAATGGGTGGAAGTGGGGATATTATGCCGGCTTAATGCTTTAGTTGAAGCTATAAAGAACACTGCTGTACTAAAAGAATTAGTCGTATAGTGGTGAAAGTTTTTTATCATTGTATAGGCTAAATAACATGTTGCATCGCATAGTCGTGGTTGGGGGTGGCGCCGGTGGTTTGGAGTTAGCCACTCGCCTGGGACGCACGTTAGGCAAGCGTAAAAAAGCTAAAATCACCTTGGTGGATGCTAATTTAACGCATATTTGGAAGCCATTACTGCATGAGGTGGCGACGGGCTCCCTTAACAGCACAGATAATGAGCTTAATTATGTGGCGCAAGCGAAGTGGAATCACTTTGAGTTTCAGATTGGTCGGTTTTCAGGCATTGATCGTAGCGCTAAAGTGATTGAGTTGAGCGCTACAGTCGATGAAAAAGGTCATCAACTCGTGCCCGCCCGCAGCTTAAATTACGATACTTTAGTGATTGCGGTGGGCAGCTTAACCAATGATTTTGGCACGCCAGGCGCTGCTGAACATTGTATTTTCTTGGACAGTCCACAGCATGCCTTAAACTTTCACCGACGTTTATTAGGCGCATATCTCAGTGCCCATGCGCACAGTGAAACCGATACTGCAGTGAATATAGCCATTGTGGGTGCAGGTGCTACAGGAGTTGAGTTGGCGGCTGAGTTACGACGTGCTTCACAGCAATTGTCCGCTTATGGTTTAGATAATATTCAGCCTGATAATATGTGTATCACCTTGCTTGAAGCCGGTCCACGTGTGTTACCTGCCCTGTCTGAAAAAATTGCCAGCGAAGTGCATCAGCAACTTCTTAAGCTGGGTGTGCAGGTCAAGCTCAATGCCGCAGTTGAAACTATTACTGCAGAAGGCATGCATATTAAAAGTGGCGAGTTTATTCCTGCAAGTTTAAAAGTGTGGGCTGCAGGTGTGCGTGGACCTAAATTTTTGACTGAGCTGGACGGCTTAACCACCAACCGCATTAACCAGTTGGTGGTACGCACGACATTACAGACGACGCTGGATGACGATATTTTTGCTTTAGGTGATTGTGCTGCCTGCCCTTTGAGTGAAGGCAGTGATAAAAATGTACCGCCTCGAGCCCAGTCCGCACACCAGCAAGCAAGCTTTTTAAATAAAGCGCTCGCCTTAAAGTTACAAGGTAAAGCCCTGCCCCGTTATCAGTACCGTGATTATGGCTCATTGGTGTCACTGTCCAATTACAGTGCAGTGGGCAATATTATGGGCGGCTTTATGCGCACCGT
>JAAZJF010000041.1 GCA_012800475.1 Gammaproteobacteria bacterium | reverse complement strand
TAGCGCTCTGCTTGTTCAATTGTCTGCTATCGATGCTTAAGTGACTGAAAATCAGTATAGCTCTTTATTCAGACAGGGCGATAATAGCCCATTGCTTAATTAGGATGCTTGAGATGCAGTACGCTTTTCCATTATTGGCCGTGATATTTTGGGCGGCCAATACCGTTGTTAATAAAATGACCGTCGGGGTGATTTTTCCCGCTGAAATTGGCTTTTATCGCTGGGTATTTGCTGGCGCTTTATTCACGCCTTTTATCTTGCGTGCGCTGATCCGCAACTGGAGCAATATCAGCCCGCACCTGCTAAAAATCTTTGTATTGGGTGTTTTGGGCATGGCGATTTACCAAAGCTTGGCGTATTTTGCCGCACCTAAAACCTCAGCCACGCATATGGGTATTATTTTATCTTTGATGCCGATGGTGTCGCTGAGTATGGCCATTATAGCTTTGGGGCAACGCTTAACCATGGGCGCTATTGTGGGGGCGATCTTCTCCTTTGTGGGTGTGCTCTTTGTGGTCAGTCACGGTGATTTACGCAACCTTGCCCAGCAAGGTGTAAATATGGGCGATGCAATGATGCTGGTGGCGACCATCGCTTATGCTTTGTACAGCACCTTGCTGAAATACTGGCAGATGGAGATCCCCGCATTACAGTTGCTCTATTTGCAGATGCTGGTGGCGATTATTGTGTTATTTCCGCTGTTTGTGTTCTCAGAGAAAACAGGTTTAAACAGTAGCAATCTACCGCTGGTGTTATTTGCCTGTGTCTTTGCCTCCATCGCCGCACCTTTAGCGTGGATGCATGGTGTGCGGCTATTAGGGCCGAGCCGCACCTCAGTATTTTTTAACCTGATGCCCATCCTTACGGTGATCATTGCGGCCTTGGTATTGTCTGAGCAGTTGGAGTTGTACCATGCCTTAGGCGGTGGTTTGACCTTGTTTGGGGTGGTTGTGTCTGAGCGTTGGAAGCGCCCGCTGCGATCCTCTAAAGAGGCGTAAGCGACCACTTTTAAAGGTAAAGATTCAGTCTGAAAATATAAAAACCATGACGTTATTTGGTTATCTTGCCGATTAATGTTATGGTTTTTTGCTGTCGCAAATACAATAAATAGGCAGTATTTGTACATCTTCCGATTCTAATCGGCTCATCGCTGCGGGGCGCTTCCCCCTATAAAACGTTGGCAGTTGTCTGATCTGCACCTATGTGCTGGGTCTTATTTGCCTTTGGCAGCATTCTTTTATGCACTGCAGAGCTCATCTTGCTGACTCTGTTTAGTGACGCAATATCGCCGTGGATAACATCTGTCCTGCTTGTGACGGTCACGGCATAAGGAGTAAGAATGTTTCAGTTCTCAACAAGTAGTGCGCTATTGATCCTGCTCGGGTTCTATGGCGTAACCTTCCTCTTAACATTACGTATTGGTAAAAAACAAGAAAACGCTGATGGCTATATGACGGCCAATGGCTCGGTCGGCTATGGCATGTCGGCAGCGAGTATGACCGCCACTTGGATCTGGGCTGCCTCTTTCTATGCAGCGGCCAGTTCAGGCTATAAATATGGCTTTTCCGGGGCGATCCACTACGGGTTTTGGGGGGCCTTGATGATTTTATTTATCTACCCCTTTGGTCGTCGTTTTCGCAAACTGGCCCCCAATGCCCACACCCTCGCAGAAATTATGCATGCACGGCACGGCAGTTCCAGCCAGATGATTTTGGCCGGTTCTAACGTTGTGGGAAGCATCATCAGCTTGATGGTGAACTTCACTGCAGCCGGTGCGTTGGTGGATATTTTATCCCCCTTAAGCTTTGTACAAGGTGTGATGATTGCAGGCTTTGGGGTGTTGTCCTACACCTTGTGGTCGGGTTTTAGAGCATCGGTCTATACGGACTTTGCGCAACTGGTCGCGATGATTTTAGCGGCAGTGATTATTATTCCAATGATGTTCTTCCAGCTGGGTGGGCCGGATCTGTTTGAGACGGGGATGGCGAATCTAACCCTAGAACAACAAGATTTTTTCTCTACCACCGCGATTTTAGAGCAGGGCGCACCGTTTTTTGTGGCCGTACTGGCGTATGCCATTGGTAACCAAACCATTGCGCAGCGCTTATTTGCCGTGCGTGAAGACCTGATTAAACCCAGCTTTATTACCGCAACCATTGGCTATGGCTCGATTGTGATTGGTTTAGGGATGTTGGGTTTACTGGCATTGCTGGCCGGGGTCACACCGATTGATGGCGACCTCAATAACTTAATCCCACAAATGGCCGCGACATATTTACCGCCCTTTATGGTGGCGATGCTATTTGTCATGGTGATTGGCTCGTTATCCTCTACGGCTGACTCGGATTTATCGGCTTTATCAGCGATTGTGATGACGGATGTGTACGCTAAACATGTTGCAAAAAACAAACCTGATCCGCTAAAAATGTTGTGGGTTGGCCGTTTGACCATGGTGGTTGCCGCATTACTTGGCGTGGTGTTTGCCAGCTTGAAATTGGATATTTTATCCATGCTGATTTTTGTGGGTGCCTTGTGGGGTTCTATTGTCTTCCCAGTGATTGCGAGTCTGTACTGGAGTCGCGTGACAAACGCTGCGTTCACGATATCCGTTGCGGTGTCCTTCCTGCTATTTTTAATCGTGCGCTTTAATTGGTTGCCGATTGAAGGTGCGGTGGCGGTCTTCTTTGAGATCTGTGCTGCAGTGGGCGGTGGTGTGGTCATTGGTTTAATGACGTTTGGCTTCTTCGGTCGCATGGCCGGCTTGGTGGTCGGTGTCATCACCGCCTTAGTTTTAGTCTTCTTTACCGTCGGTTTCTTGCGTGAGTATATTGTGTTGCTGAGCTCGTTAACGGCGTATGGCGCAAGTACGGTGATCTGTACTTTAATCACTTTACGCAGTAAAGCGCCTGACTTTAACTTTGAGACTATTGATGAACGCGTGATTGAATTCCATAAAGAAGCGCAAGTTTAAGGAGAGTTAAGATGTCGACATTTGGATTAACTTTTTATGTGTTAATTTGGCCTGTGCTATCAACTCTGGTGTTGCTGACGCTCTGTGTCGCGCTGATTAGAGATATACGCAAAGCTAAGAAAGACGGTGATACCTTGGTTTAGTAAGGCACAGTTAAGCGTTGAGCGCCTGCTGAGCTAGAGTTCTAGCAGGCTGCAGCGCTGAGTTGCTGCATAATAAAAATCCGCTCACAGATGATGTGAGCGGATTTTTTTGTGCTTGATCAGCGCTGTAACTTTAATGTAGCTGATGCCCGCAGGTTGGGCACTCAATGGCTGTCTTCGCTATTTTAGTGTTACAGCTTGGGCATAACTGCCTGTGCTTGGTTTGCTTGAGGCGTTGGAAAAGATCTGCGACGTTAAAATAGATCCAGTGACCCAGCAGAATAAACACGCCGCCGATAACAGCCAATACAATATAAGCGCTATATAAAGTCATTAAACTCAGAGCAATATCAATCAACACAGGCGCATTGAAAAGTAGCAATACAACGAAAGCTGTCCATAGAGCAATCTTCATAAGTCAGTCTTCTGGCGTGCTGTTGAGGCCGTGGTGGCGCTTAGGTCACTGTGCAATAGGATGTTGAGTACAGCGCTTGTGGTCATGCTGCGGCCGTTATAGTCATAAAGGAGCATGCAAGGCTTGAGTAAGATTGCACGGTATCAGGCTGGGCTGAGAAAGGGTGGCTGTATAAAAAGGCTCTTGTCATGCTGATGCTGAAATCACAGTTGCTGAGTGCAGGTTATTAGCGTGCAGTGCACTGATGTTGATCAGCGAAGAACAATGCAGGTGATGTGCTTGTAGGTCTTGTTAGTCGTAGCGTTGCAAATGGTGGGCCTGCACGGACTTGAACCGTGGACCAAAGGATTATGAGTCCTCTGCTCTAACCAACTGAGCTACAGGCCCCAATTGCAGCGCATGATTATACCTGTGTGCTGACAAGACGCAAACAAATGTGTGCGAAAGCTGTAAAGAAAAACCCCCGATTAACGGGGGTTTTGGGTATTACTCATCAAGGAAGGAGCGCAAATGCTCACTACGAGATGGATGACGCAATTTGCGTAGCGCCTTGGCTTCAATTTGACGAATCCGCTCACGGGTCACATCAAACTGTTTGCCGACTTCTTCGAGCGTGTGGTCAGTATTCATATCAATACCAAAACGCATACGTAGAACTTTAGCTTCGCGCTCAGTCAAACCGCCCAAGACATCACGGGTCGATTCTTTGAGGCTTTCGATTGTGGCAATATCAATGGGTGATTGCATCGTGGCGTCTTCAATAAAGTCACCCAAATGGGAGTCTTCATCATCACCAATCGGCGTTTCCATTGAGATCGGCTCTTTAGCAATCTTCAGGACTTTACGCACGCGATCTTCGGACATTTCCATGCGCTCGCCAAGCTCTTCAGGCGTGGGTTCGCGACCCATTTCTTGCAGCATTTGGCGTGAGATACGGTTGAGTTTATTTATGGTCTCAATCATATGCACAGGAATACGAATGGTGCGCGCTTGGTCAGCAATCGAGCGTGTAATAGCTTGACGAATCCACCAAGTAGCATAGGTTGAGAACTTATAACCACGGCGGTATTCGAACTTATCCACCGCTTTCATCAAGCCGATGTTACCTTCCTGAATCAAGTCCAAGAACTGTAAGCCACGGTTGGTGTACTTCTTAGCAATGGAGATCACCAGACGTAGGTTAGCTTCAACCATTTCTTTCTTGGCGCGACCTGCTTTAGCTTCACCAATCGACATGCGACGGTTGATATCTTTAATTTCAAGAACGGTTAATGACGTTTCTTCTTCTAAAGCGATCAAGATTTGCTGATTGCGCTGAATTTCTTCCACCAGAGGTGCAAGATTAGCTGCGTAGCGTGACTTGCCTTCACTGAGCTTAACCGCCCACTCCAGATCAATTTCGTTGCCTGGGAAGTGCTTGAGGAAGTCAGTACGCGGCATGCGCGCATCACGCACACACAACTGCATAATGGCACGTTCTTGGGTGCGCAAGCGTGTTAAGGCGCTGCGTACGTGAGCAACAAGCGCATCGTATTGTTTTGGGACCAACTTAATGGGCATAAACAATTCGGCCAGCTCTTGTAGAGCAGCAACGGCTTGTTTGCTATTGCGCTTGTGCTTTTGCAGAATTTTTTCAGCTTTAGCTAATTGTTCAGCGACTGCACCAAAGCGTTGCTTAGCAACTTCAGGGTCAGGACCACCGTCGCCGGCTTCTTCCTCTTCCTCTTCAGCTTCTTCAGCGTCTTCGTCTTCTTCGTCATCCTCTTTTGCTTTTTTTGCTTCAGCAGCAGCTTTAGCAACAGCAGGTGACGGTTGCTCGGCAATTTCATCATCGGCATCAATATAGCCGTTGAAGACGTCGGTCAGACGTGTGCCTTCGGTGATGGCGCGGTCAAAGCTTTCGAGGATACCGTTAACTGTACCTGGGAAGTGAGCGATAGCGCCCATGACTTCACGGATACCTTCTTCGATACGCTTAGCGATTTCGATTTCGCCTTCACGGGTCAGCAGCTCAACTGTACCCATTTCACGCATATACATACGTACAGGGTCAGTGGTGCGGCCAATATCTGTTTCAACAGCGGCTAATGCAGCAGCGGCTTCTTCAGCAGCTGATTCATCAGTATCTGAGCCTGCTAATAGCAGAGAGTCAGCATCTGGCGCCGCTTCAGAGACATTAATTCCCATGTCATTGATCATGCGAATAATATCTTCGACCTGTTCTGGATCAGAAATATCTTCAGGAAGGTGGTCATTGACCTCAGCGTAAGTCAGGTATCCCTGCTCACGACCGAGGGCGATTAATTCTTTTAAACGAGATTGTTGTGATTTTGCGGACATATCACCCTATCCATGAAAGGTCTGGGCCGAACGGCAATAAAGATGCATATTATACTGTATATAGCAGCTTAATTGCCAGTTTCGGCAGTACTTGGTGGATTGTTATGTTGTTCAAACAATTCACGTAAGTGTTGTTTTTCTTCGCTCGTCAGTACATCTGATCGGGCCTTGTTGAGTAATTGCTCAATCAAGCGCTCGCGTTGAGTTGTCGCTAAACGAGTTATGGTGTCGAAAAATTGTTGTTCAAGGTTGTCTTCGTTAATCAGCCATTCTTTTTCAGCAAGAGCCAGTAAAAGATTACCTTGTTCGGTGCCGTACCAGCGTGTCATTAACTGTAAAGGATCCAGGTCTGGACTCTTCTGCAGCGCTTCTAATAATGAGACGAGCAGTTGTGCGTACAGGTCATCTTCTGCGGCAAGTTTACTTGCAGTATCGACTTTTAAAGCAAGGTGTGGATGATGCAACAAGGTACGCAGAGCGGCCAAGTGCGGGGTTTCTACAGTCACTTGTGCACGTTTTGATTGGCGTGCGGGAGCGCTGCTTTTAGACCATGGTTTATCGGCACGGTCGTGTTTTTTGTAGGACTGAGCTGGAGCCTGAGTGGGCATGCCAGAATAATCATCAGTCGAAAAATGTGCGTGGCCATCAAAATCAACAGCATCATACTCATAGCTTGCCGTTGGCGCCCATTCCTGTGCAGGTGCAGGTGGGCTGTTGTCGGCATGCTGTGCGGTATCAAGGCCGGTCAATTGAGTCAGCTT
>JAAZJF010000040.1 GCA_012800475.1 Gammaproteobacteria bacterium | reverse complement strand
GCCGTGCCGCTGAATTCAGGTGCGATATGCTGATGTTTGATCTGATACTCATACATGGGATCGTAATACTCACTTAACATGCGCTCAATCCAAGCACGGTGCAGGCTGTTATCACCCTGTTGATGCTCCACCAGCGCTTGTTGCAGCAGTTGATCAATACTTTGATAGAGTGCGCCACCTAAGCGTTTTTGTGTTCTGGATAATGAATCGGTTAAATCCTCACTAAAGGCGACAAAGCCCGCTTCCACACCCAGCACCTGCTGCCATTCTTCCAGCTTATACAAAATATAATTGCGAAAACTGTGCTCCACGCGCTGCGCTAAAGAGGCGGTGACCACCACAATCGGAGCGGCTGCCATGCGTTCACGCAACTGTAGTGGCAGGGCGCAGCGGCCAATCAACTTACTTTCATCTTCTAATAAAATACGTTGCGTTGGCCGCGCATGATGTTGACGCAGTAAGGCAATCGCTAAGCGGTTTTCAAAATCAATCGGTGCAGGCTGACCGCCCGGACGCTTACCAAAGGAACTGCCACGGTGATGCGCCAACCCTTCTAGATCAATACTGTTGTCCAAAGTATTAAGCAGATCAGTTTTTGCGCAACCGGTGTGACCCGCGACCAGACAAAACTGGCTATCGTTAATAATCTGTTCTTGGCTATCAATTAAGAAGCGGCGCATCGCCTTGTAGCCGCCGGTAATACGCGGGTACTCACAGCCGGCTTCTTTGAGCCACTGCTGCACAATCTGGCTGCGCAAACCGCCACGAAAGCAGTATAAATAACCGTTTGGATGCGCGCGAGCAAAGGCCAGCCATTGCTCTAAACGCTGCTGTTTAGTCTCGCCGCAGACCAATTGATGCCCCAAGGTCAGCGCTGCATCTTGGCCGCGCTGTTTGTAACAGGTCCCAACTTGAGCACGCTCGTCATCGGTCATGAGTGGCAAGCTGACCGTATGGGGAAAAGCACCTTTACTAAACTTCAGCGGCGCGCGCGTATCCATCATCGGCGTATCGGCTAAAAATAAACGGGTAAAATCTTCGGCGTCTGGGCGACTCATGACCGTACCTCAATACGGTAATCCGCGCGCGCCTCAACTAATTCGCCAATCGACTGTGCATACAAACCTGCCGCGCTCAACAACTGCTCAACGCCTGCAGCATGTTCAGGCTGCACGGCAATCAGTAGGCCACCGCTGGTTTGTGGATCACAGAGCAGCGCGCGCTGCTCATCGGTTAAAGGTGCCAGCTTCGCGCCGTAGGATTCAAAATTACGTGTGGTACCGCCTGGCACGCAGCCTTGAGCAATATACTCACGCACTGGCTCAAGCAATGGAATCTGCTGCTCATGCAACACCGCATTGACCCCACTGCCCTCACAAACTTCCAGCAAATGCCCCATCAAACCAAAACCTGTGACATCGGTGATGGCTTCGACACCGGTTAAATGCGCTACCTGCGCGCCGATAGTATTCATCTGACACATCACATCGCGGGCTAAAAACTCATGTTCAGGACGTAGTTTTTTCTGCTTTTGTGCCGTGGTTAAAATACCCACGCCCAAAGGT
>JAAZJF010000286.1 GCA_012800475.1 Gammaproteobacteria bacterium | reverse complement strand
GGGAAAGCCTGTGCCACTAAACGCGTCCAACTGCCGCGTTTATAAATATCTTCTAGCTTTATATTAGGATGTATCTTTAAGAAATTCGGCAAGCTTAACGGCAGGCTAGATTCTGATGGGTACTTACGAATCAAGCCAATTAATCGGTTTAAATTAACCGTGGCTTGGCGAATATTGCTGAGTATCATCTCTTGCGTGAGCTTCGTCAGTTCAATTCGACAACCTAAAGGGGCATGGGGAAAGCCTTGTTTAATTTCCTCACTAATCGCACGGTTGGTTTTACCCACTAAAGCTCTAAACTTCTCAGCGAAGTCATACTCAGGCCGTGAGTTACCGACAAAGTCCAAAACGGTACAGCACTCTTTACCATCGAGTAAACGCAGTCCACGTCCCAGCTGCTGCAAGAAGATGGTTAAGCTTTCTGTGGGACGCAAAAACAGCAAGGTATCCACTTCTGGGATATCCACACCTTCGTTAAAAATATCCACCACAAACAACACATTGATCTGCCCAGAGCGCAGGGCCTGTTGTTTTTGCTGACGTTCATGGCTGTTATCGCTGGTCAGCACATCACTTTTGACGCCTTTCAGCACAAATTGCTGGCACATAAAATCAGCATGAGCACGACTCACACAGAAGGCCAAAGCTTTAATACGGCCAATATCAGTGACAATTTCTTGCAAGCTCTGCAGGATTTTATTCACTCGCACGTGGTTGTGCGTATACAGATTGGTCAGCTGAGCAATGTCATAACGGCCACGACTCCACGGAATACTGCGCAGGTCGGTATCGTCATCAATGGCAAAGTATTGAAATGGACATAGGTGGCGGCGATTAATCGCTTCCGGCAAACGTATTTCTGCTGCGATCACACCGCCAAAATCCGCCAGAATATCACTGCCATCGTGACGTTCCGGAGTAGCAGTTAAGCCCAGTAAAATCGTCGGGGTAAAATACCCCAGCACGGCACGGTAACTGGCCGCGGCAATATGGTGCACCTCATCAATCACAATGTAGTCGTAATAATCTGGCGTCAGCGCTAAGTCAGCCAATTGATTATTCAGCGTTTGAATCGAAGCAAACAACTGACGATGATGTTCAGGCTTTGCTCCGCCGACCCACAACTCACCAAAGTTGCCGTTGCGTAACACGCCACGATATGAGGCTTGTGCTTGTTTAAGAATCTCTTCGCGGTGGGCAATAAAGAGAAACTTAGCCTCAGGTTTATCACGCAAAAAACGCGCGAAGTCGAATGCAGAAATAAGGGTTTTACCGGTACCCATGGCAGCGACAACCAAGTTGCGATAACGCTGATGTAAATCGCGCTCGACCGTAAGCTGCTCAAGGATTTCTTGCTGATGAGGAAAAGGCTTTAAATCAAAAAAATAGGCAGTGGTTTCAGTGTCGCCACCGCGCGCGTTACGCAGTGCCGTATTAAGTTTTTCCTTACTTTCAACCTTTCCGTCAAATACTTCAAAATCGTTCGAGGCCCAATAGGTTTCGAAGGTGCTCAGCGACTTTGTAATGATGTGCGGAATTTCTTGCGAAGTGATTTTAAGATTCCACTCCAAGCCACTGGTCAGTGCTGAATGCGATAAGTTTGAGGAACCGATATAGCCGGTGTGAAAGCCGGTATTGCGCACAAACAAATAACTCTTGGCATGTAAACGTTCACGCTGGGTGTTGTAGCTGAGTTTGATTTGCGTATTAGGTAACGAGGCTAAAAACTCAACCGCTTTGGCATCGGTCGCGCCCATATAAGAGGTGGTAATCACCTTTAGCTGACGGCCGCTACGGGTGAACTCTTCCAGTTCTTTACGGAAAATACGAATTCCCGTCCACTTGATAAAGGACACCAACCAGTAGATTTTGTCCGAAGAAAGGATTTCGCGTTTCAACTCACTTTCTAAGGATAAACCTGCATTGCTGCCGCAAAATAACTCACTTTGCGTCAGACCGGTCAGCGGGAAAATATCTTCTACATATTTTTTTAGATCAGCCGCAACAGGATTCTCCAGCGTATATAAAGCCGTTAAGATTTTACCTTGATTATCCAGCAAGTTTTCATCGAAGAAGTCTTTATCGTCCATCTGTGCTTTGAGCCACAGCAACAGTTGGTTGGCCAAATTAATTTGCTCTTGCAACTGGTTATCACCACTGGCCACTGAGCCCACGGCAAACTCTAAAATGCCACTTAAAAAGCGCGACAGCCAGACTG
>JAAZJF010000039.1 GCA_012800475.1 Gammaproteobacteria bacterium | reverse complement strand
TGTTAATCATTGGGTCCCTGGTTCGAGTCCAGGTCGTGGAGCCATCGGGGTATAGCGCAGTCCGGTAGCGCGCCTGCTTTGGGAGCAGGATGTCGGGAGTTCGAATCCCCCTACCCCGACCATTTTTGGGTCGTTAGCTCAGTGGTAGAGCAGTTGGCTTTTAACCAATTGGTCGTAGGTTCGAATCCCACACGACCCACCATGTATTATTTGGTAATACACATTTTAAGCTCCGAGCAGTTACTGCTCGGAGCTTTTTTTGTTTTTGTCGATTTGTTTACAGTCAATTGATCAAGGTCGCGTAAGGCCTTGTACTTTGAGTGCGCGGGTGTAGCAGAGCGCTGTTGTGTATCTCAGCTCAGCTTTGAGCAGGCAGCGCCTGTGTGTGCAGTACGCCGCTTATTCGCATTTAGTGGCTGCGTGACACAATATACTCAGCCAAGTGCCGTAAGTGATCAGCGCGCTCATCAAAGTCGACTAGCGCTGCTAACGCTTGGTCTCTAAGGGCGTATGCGTAGGCTTGAGCTTCGTTTAGGCCCAGTAGAGCAGGGTAAGTGGGCTTGTCATGCTCAGCATCACTGCCTTGTTGTTTGCCCAAGGTTTGCGTATCGCTGGTCACATCTAAAATATCGTCTTGCACCTGAAAGGCGAGACCGATGGCTTGTGCATACTGTTCCAGAGCGACTAAAGCTTGAGGTGTTGCAGCTGAGCTGGCAATAGCTCCAAGCTGCACGCTGGCTTGAATCAGCGCACCGGTTTTATGGCGGTGCATCAACTCTAAAGTGCTTTGACTGATATTTTGGCCCACTGCGCTTAAATCAATCGCTTGACCACCGACCATGCCCGCAGCGCCGGATGCTTTGGATAGCACTTGCAGCATATTTAAGCGTTGTGTGCAGCTTAGAGGTGAGAGTTGCTCATCACCCAGTGCGTAAAAAGCCAATGACTGCAAGGCATCGCCAGCTAAAATAGCATAGGCTTCGTCGAATGCTTTGTGTGTGGTGGGCTTGCCACGGCGTAAGTCGTCGTCATCCATTGCAGGTAGATCATCGTGCACCAGCGAGTAGGCATGAATCAGTTCAACAGCACAGGCCGCGCCGTACGCCTGCTGTATGGCTCCGCCTAAGGCTTGGCAGCTGGCAAAAACCAATAAAGGGCGTATGCGTTTGCCGCCATTCATAACGCTGTAATGCATTGCAGCATATAAGCGCTCTAAGGGTGCGGATGGTGCTTGTAATAATTGCTCGAGAGCACTGTCGACATGTTGTTGGCAAAAGCGCTGATAATCTGAGATCAAGGCAAAAGACTTCCATCATGAGGTTGTTCAGTGAGCGTGCCGTTTTGCTCAAGTAAAACGTTGATGCGTTGCTCAGCGTTTTGTAAAGCGCTTTGGCACTCACGGGTGAGTGAAATACCTTGCTCGAACGTTGCGAGTGACTCTTCCAGCGATAAATCACCGCTTTCTAGGCGCTCAACCAGCGCTTGTAGGTCACTTAAGGATTGTTCGAATACGGGGGTCTTTTTTTGGCGAGCCATACAGCCCTCACAAACTGAAGTGGTGGGAATGTAGAGCGCAGTCGATCTCAATAAAAGAGCTGTGCTGTACATGCGATGCAGCAAAGTATAGCGCAACTGGAAGTTGAGCTAAATTATTAAACTCTTTTTATGAAATATGCCAATCTTTTCTGAGGTTTTGTGCACTGAAGTTAAGCTGAAGGGTGGTTGTGCGCGAAGTTGTTGCAAGTGGGCATCAACTTAAAACGAGCAACCGATCATTGCAATCGGCTGCTGCGTTACGGCAGTGTGCTTTATTTTTTAAAGGCCGCTGCGGCTTTCAAAATTTCTTCACGCGCTGCGGCGGCATCGCCCCAGCCTTCAACCTTAACCCACTTGCCTTTTTCCAAGTCTTTGTAGTTTTCAAAGAAGTGTTTGATCTGTTCGATCAATAAAGGTGGGAGGTCAGTGTATTCGTGGACATCATTGTATAGCTGAGTAATTTTTTCGTGTGGCACTGCGATTAATTTTGCGTCACCGCCGGCCTCATCAGTCATATGCAGAACACCGACTGGACGCGCACGGATCACCGCACCGGGCGCAACAGGGTAAGGCGTGACCACTAATACGTCGAGTGCATCACCATCGTCGGCTAGGGTGTTGGGAATAAAGCCATAGTTCGCTGGGTAAAACATGGGGGTGGCCATAAAACGGTCAACCATGAGGTTGTCAGTTTCAGTATCAATTTCATATTTGATTGGCGCATGGTTGGCAGGGATTTCGATCGCAACATAAATGTCGTTGGGTAAATCTTTGCCTGCTGGGATTTTGCTATAGCTCATGTGTGATGATCCAAAGGGAAGTAAAAAGTATGGCAATTATAGGGGTATTTGTTGAGTGATACCAAGTATTGCCGTGGGCTGTAGATGTGTCATGCATGCTAGGGCTGCTGATCACAAGATTGACCTGCACAAGCGTACTTGGCAGGTGAGTGAGCTAGGTGTTTATAGGGGTAAAATGTAACTTCTAAAATGCTGGTCTTCGACAAAATCAGACGCTTCATACAGGCGTCGAGCAATGGCGTTATTGGCCTGAATAGACACACGTAAACGCACGACATTATGTTTACGCGCCTGCTCAGCGACCTGTTGCAATAGCTGATTGGCAACCTGTTTGCGCCGCGACTCTTCCACCACATACATATCATTAATGATCCAGATGGGCCGCAACAGAACTGAAGAGAAACTGGGGTATACCAAGCAAAAACCTAACGCTGCATCATTTTCAAGCGCCAGTAGAATAATCGCTTCTTGTTTGTGCAGGCGCTCGCTTAAAAACGCCTTGGAATCAACCTGCTGTGGCATGGCACCATAAAACTCACGGTAGCGGATAAACATCGGCGTCAGTTGGTCTAGATGCTCTAAGCTGGCTTGAATGATGCGCATGGCAGGTCTCTTTATGATGAAGGGGCGTCGCTTGATTCATAATCGTGCCTTAAAGCAGTGTTGACATGCAAATGTGTTGTGCGCTTTTGTGTCGCAGTGGTGCGCGAAGGCTTGTGGTAATCTTGCCAACAATTATTTGAGGTTTGTATGCATATTCATATTTTAGGTATTTGCGGCACATTTATGGGCTCTTTAGCCTTGCTGGCCAAAGAGTTGGGGCACCGCGTCACCGGATCGGATGCCAATGTGTATCCGCCAATGAGTACACAATTGCAAGAGCAGGGTATTGAGTTGTTGCAGGGTTATCATCCCGAGCATTTAAAGCCTGCACCTGATTTGGTTGTGGTCGGCAATGCCTTGTCGCGGGGCAATCCAGCGGTGGAGTATATGCTGGATGTGGGCTTGCCCTACGTCTCAGGTCCGCAATGGCTGGCGGAGCATGTGTTGCAAGGGCGCTGGGTGCTGGCCGTTGCAGGCACGCACGGTAAAACCACCACCAGCAGTATGTTGGCTTGGATTTTAGAATATGCGGGTATGCAGCCCGGCTTTTTAATTGGTGGTGTGCCGCAAAACTTTGGTGTCTCTGCGCGTTTAGGTGAAACTGACTTTTTTGTGGTGGAGGCCGATGAATATGACAGCGCCTTTTTTGATAAGCGCTCTAAATGCGTGCATTACCGCCCGCGCACTACAGTATTAAATAACCTTGAATTTGATCATGCGGATATTTTTGCTGATTTGGCGGCGATTGAGCTGCAGTTTCATCATTTGCTGCGCACTGTGCCCAGTAATGGTTTAGTGATTTATCCAGCGCGTGAAGAGGCGTTGCAGCGTGTGATTGCTAAAGGATGCTGGACGCCAGTCCAAACCACAGGTGCCGATGGGCAGTGGCAAGCATGCTTAATTCAAGAGGATGGCTCGCACTTTGCGGTGCTCTTAGATGGTGTCGAGCAAGGTGTGGTGCAGTGGTCGTTAACCGGTCTGCATAATGTGGCCAATGCGTTATCGGCTTTGGCGGCCGCGCGGCATGTGGGCGTCACAGCAGAGCATGGCGCGCAAGCCTTAGCTGAGTTTCAGAATGTAAAACGTCGTATGCAAAAATTAGCCTGTGTGCAAGGTGTGACGGTGTATGACGATTTTGCTCATCACCCAACAGCCATTGCCAGCACCTTGGATGGTTTGCGTAAACAGGTGGGCACGCAACGTATTATTGCCGTGATTGAGCCGCGTTCCAATTCAATGAAGTTAGGCGCGCACCGTGAAGGGCTTGCGCCGTCCACTGCGGATGCTGACCAGGTGTTTTGGTATGCGCCCGAGGGTCTGGGTTGGGATTTAGCCAGTACAGTGGCCCATGCACCGGTGCCAACCCAGGTTTGCAGCACTTTAGATGAGATTATTGCTGGCGTGCTCGCGCTGGCACAGCCCGATACTCAGGTGGTGATTATGAGTAACGGTGGTTTTGGTGGAATTCATACGCAATTAATTGAAGCCTTGGAGGCAATGCAATGACAGGTCCGCAACGCATTACTGTAGCCATGACCGGCGCATCAGGTGCGCAGTACGGTTTACGTTTGCTCGACTGCTTAGTGCAAGAAGGGCGTGAAGTGCATTTTTTGATTTCTAAAGCGGCGCAGTTGGTTTTAGCGACCGAAACAGATGTCATTTTGCCGCCTAAACCGCAAGCCATGCAGCAGTTTCTCACTGAATACACCGGTGCTGCAGCAGGGCAGATTCGTGTTTACGGTAAAGAAGATTGGATGTCATCGGTGGCGTCCGGTTCGGGTGCGCCCAATGCGATGGTCGTGGTGCCATGCTCAACAGGTACCTTGTCGGCGATTGCCACGGGTGCATGTAATAACTTAATTGAGCGTGCTGCGGATGTAGCGCTTAAAGAGCGCCGCCAGCTGATTATCGTGCCGCGCGAAGCACCTTATTCGAGTATTCACTTAGAAAATATGCTGAAGCTTTCCAATATGGGTGTGGTGATTTTGCCCGCTTCACCAGGGTTTTATCATCAGCCGCAAAGCGTCGATGATCTGGTCGACTTTGTGGTGGCGCGTATTTTAAATCTGTTACAGATTCCACAAGATATGCTGCCGCGCTGGGGCGAGCATCATCAAGCGGGTTGGGATGAATAGTAGAGCTGCGACTCTTTAGTGTTGCGAGCTGTGCTTTTTGAAACCTGCATTTATCCACAGTCGTTTTAGTAATGCGGCCTAAGTGCGCTATAATATTGCGCTTATATTATTGACCGTTTCATTTCCAAGCCACGCCGTGTTGCGTGGTTTGTTATTTTTGCAGCGCTAACAGGCGCCCAAACTTGAAGAGGCAACATTGATGAGTCCACTGGTCGGCGTGATTATGGGTTCCAAATCGGATTGGAGCACAATGAGCCACAGCAT
>JAAZJF010000038.1 GCA_012800475.1 Gammaproteobacteria bacterium | reverse complement strand
TGTTGCGTGGTTTGTTATTTTTGCAGCGCTAACAGGCGCCCAAACTTGAAGAGGCAACATTGATGAGTCCACTGGTCGGCGTGATTATGGGTTCCAAATCGGATTGGAGCACAATGAGCCACAGCATTGATATGCTGGAAACCCTCGGTATTACGTATGAAGTGCAGGTGGTTTCTGCGCACCGCACGCCTGATTTGCTGTTCAGCTATGCTGAGCAAGCGCACGAGCGAGGCATTCAAGTGATTATTGCTGGCGCTGGTGGTGCTGCACATTTACCAGGTATGTGTGCTGCTAAAACGCACCTGCCAGTGTTGGGCGTACCTGTGCAATCATCGATGCTGTCCGGTGTTGATTCATTGTTATCTATTGTACAAATGCCTGCAGGTATCCCTGTGGCCACTTTATCGATCGGTAAAGCAGGTGCCATTAACGCGGCTTTATTAGCAGCGAGCATTATTGGTCATCAACACCCCGAAGTGCATGTTGCGCTCAATGCGTACCGTGAGCAGCAAACACAAACTGTATTAGACAATCCAGATCCACGAGAGGCTTAATTCATGAAAGTTGGCGTGATTGGCGGTGGCCAGTTAGGGCGTATGTTGGCCTTAGCGGGTACTCCTTTAGGAATGCAATTTACCTTCCTAGATCCTGCGGCGGATGCCTGCGCTGCAGCCTTAGGTGAGCATCTGCATGCAGATTACAGTTCGCCTGAACACCTGCAGCAGCTGGCGCAATCCGTTGACTTGGTGACCTTTGAGTTTGAAAGTGTGCCTGCAGAAACGGTGGCGTACCTTGAGCAGTTTGTGCCGGTTTACCCCAGTGCACAGGCGTTACGGATTGCCCGTGACCGTTGGTTTGAAAAGTCGATGTTTAAAGATCTAGGCATTCCAACCACTGAATTTGCTGATGTGTTATCACAAGCTGATTTAGATGCGGCGGTCGCGCAGATCGGTTTGCCAGCGGTACTCAAAACCCGCACTTTAGGTTACGACGGTAAAGGCCAGAAGGTCTTGCGTGAGCCTGCTGATGTCGTCGATGCTTTTGCCTATTTGGGCAATGTGCCGTGTATTTTAGAAGGCTTTGTTGCCTTTAGCGGTGAAGTGTCCTTGGTCGCGGTGCGCGGTCGTGATGGCGAAGTGTGCTGTTATCCATTGGTGCATAACGTGCATCATGAAGGTATTTTGCATCTGTCACTGGCCAGCGATCAGCATCCTCTACAAGCTTTGGCACAAGATTACGCCCAGCGTGTGCTCAACGAGTTGGAGTATGTCGGTGTACTGGCGTTTGAGTTCTTTGAAGTGGATGGTGGTCTTAAAGCCAATGAGATTGCACCGCGTGTGCATAACTCTGGGCATTGGACAATTGAAGGGGCGCAGTGCAGTCAATTTGAAAACCATTTGCGTGCTGTGGCTGGCTTACCTTTGGGCTCAGTAGAAAAAGTGGGGCACAGCGGCATGTTGAATTTTATTGGCAGCATTCCAGCCACTGCGGATGTATTGGCTGTGGCCGATTGCCATTTACATGACTACAGCAAAGCCTTTAAGCCCGGTCGTAAAGTGGGCCACGTAACGGTACGCAGTGAGAGTGAGGCGCAGCTTAAACAACAGATTGCTGCACTCGAAGCGTTGCTCAGCTCATAATTGCTACTGAACTGTAGGCGCGTCAGGCGGTCTAGCAAGACTCAATCAGAATGATGTAGAGGAAGGTTATATGGGTATTTTAGGCACACTTGTGATTGGTTTTTTGGTTGGCATCCTGGCGCGTTTGTTAAAGCCTGGCCCCAGTGGTTTAGGTTTGATTATGACGATTATCTTAGGGTTAGCCGGCTCAGTGGCGGCCACTTATGGCGGACAAGCTTTAGGTATTTACCATGCGGGGCAACCTGCAGGCTTTATTGGTGCGGTGGTGGGCGCGATTGTCTTGTTGTTTATCGTTGAAGCTGTGCGTCAGCGCAATTAAAATGATGCGTTATATCGTTTTATGTCTAGGGTTGGTTATCGGGGCGGCGCATGCTGCCCTTGAGGAAACTGACTGGCTGGACTTAATGCCTGAAGCCGATCGGCAAGCGTTATTGGCTTTACCTGAAATCACCCACGAAACGCCTGAAACAGACAGTGGTTTTTATACCCCTGAAGGCGGTGGTTTACGTGCGGCTGATAAAAATATGCCGGACGTGATGTATTCAGCGCAAACCATACCTGAGCTTGATGGTCGGCAGATGTTGTTGGGCGGTTATCCTGTGCCCTTAGAAACCAACGAGAAGGGACACTTTATTGAGTTCTTTTTAGTGCCATATCCCGGCGCCTGTATCCATGTGCCACCGCCGCCGCCCAATCAAATTATTTTAGTGCGTTATCCACAGGGCATTGCGCTTGAGGATATCTATGCGCCAATGTGGGTTGAAGGCACGTTGCGGGTGCAAGGCAGCAGTAATGAACTGGCGGATTCCGCTTATAGCATTGACGCTCGCACAGTTGAGCTGATGACGGACTAGAGCCGTCATGGTTTTAGACGCATGGAGTCATATGGCGTGTGCGCTACTGCTGGGGTTAAACGGTTGATGTTGTGCCTTTTCCAAGCCCCATCAGGGTTGCAGTTGCGCTAAGATAGTCACATTAACTACTGTTGTGGCTGTATGCATTACAGTCATAGCGCGAATACTTTATCCGTGAGGACGCTATGCAGCCTTTTGTTATTGCCCCATCGATTTTATCCGCCGACTTTGCCCGTTTAGGTGAAGATGTTGAACGTGTGCTCGAAGCCGGTGCCGATACCGTGCACTTTGATGTGATGGATAACCATTACGTACCCAATCTCACCATCGGTCCTATGGTCTGTAGCGCATTACGCAAATACGGTATTACCGCGCCCATTGATGTGCATTTGATGGTTAAACCTGTCGATCGCATGATTGGCGAATTTATTGACGCGGGTGCCAGCTATATTACCTTTCACCCCGAAGCCTCTGAGCATATTGATCGTTCTTTGCAATTGATTAAGCAAGGCGGTTGTAAAGCCGGTTTGGTGTTTAACCCAGCGACACCGCTCGATGTCCTTAAATATGTGATGGATAAAGTCGATATGGTGCTGCTGATGAGTGTCAATCCAGGCTTTGGTGGGCAGACCTTTATTCCCGGCACTTTAGACAAATTGCGTGAAGCACGCGAATTGATTGATGCCAGTGGTTTGCCAATCCGTTTGCAAGTGGATGGCGGCGTGAATGTGAAAAATATCAAAGAAATTGCCCAAGCCGGTGCTGATACTTTTGTTGCGGGTTCGGCGATTTTTAATGCGCCAGATTATGCGCAAGTGATCAGCCAGATGCGCGCTGAGTTGGCAGGTGTAAGCAAGTGAAAACCTTAATGGGTGTGTCGGGTGGGCAATTACCGCAACTGGTGATGTTCGACTTGGACGGCACCTTAATTGATTCAGTGCCTGACTTGGCCACAGCCACCGATCACATGCTGGTACAAATGGGCCGTGCGCCTGCGGGTATGGATAAGGTGCGCAACTGGGTGGGCAATGGTGCGCCGGTTTTAGTGCGTCGCGCCTTGGCCAACAATGTTGAGCATCAAGGTGTGAGCCCTGAGCTGGAAGCGGCGGGTCTGGCTATTTTTATGCAGGTGTATGGCAGTGGTGAAAGTCACACCACCTTATACCCTGGAGCTTTAGCCACGCTGCAGAGCTTGCAATTGCTGGGAATTAAAATCGCGCTGGTCACCAATAAACCTGAGAAGTTTATTCCGCCGCTATTGGCTGATACAGGCATGGCTGAGTTTTTCACTTGGATTGTGGGTGGCGATACTTTGCCGCAGAAAAAGCCTGATCCTGCTGGCTTGTTATGGGTGATGCAACAGGCGGGTGTGACACCTGAACAGTGCCTGTTTGTCGGTGATTCGCGCAATGATGTGCAAGCCGCGCATGCTGCAGGAGTGGCTTGCGTTGCAGTGACCTACGGCTATAACTATGGCGAGCCGATTAGTACAGCCAAGCCTGCTTTAATCTTGGATGATTTGCGCGAGTTGTTTCTCTAAGCGCACTGAAGAATAGATACGCCATCAGCCTGTTGTGGTATTGCGATGGTGGCGTATCTGCAGTTTGAGCTGTGCGCATACCTGTGTATCAGCGCTAAAAAGCAGCCTAACAGCGTTGTATCTTGAGTCGCGCTGTAGAGTCATACCCTGCATATCCCTATAAAATAATGCCCCTCGCCGCCGCTGTGAGTTGTATCATGGAGCACTCAATATGAGCCATGTACCAACTTAGAGGTCAGTCGCCAGTGAGCCATTCTGTCAGCACACCATCATCCTTAGCCGCCATTAAACTCACCGAATACAGCCATGGGGCGGGTTGCGGTTGCAAAATATCCCCGCAAGTTCTTGATCAGATTTTAGTCTCAAATTTGACCTTGCCCACCGATGCCAATTTGCTCGTGGGTAATAGCAGTAAAGATGATGCTGCAGCCTACGATATTGGCAATGGTCAGGTGATTTTGAGTACCACTGACTTTTTTATGCCGATTGTTGATGATCCTTTTGATTTTGGCCGCATCGCTGCCACCAATGCCATCAGTGATATTTATGCCATGGGCGGCAAGCCGATTATGGCGATTGCGATTTTGGGCTGGCCAATCAATGTACTGCCAGCTGCCGTGGCGCAGCAGGTGATTGATGGGGGTCGTCAAGCCTGTGCTGATGCGGGGATTATGCTCGCTGGTGGCCACAGCATTGACTCACCTGAGCCGATTTTTGGTTTGGCGGTCACTGGTATCGTCAATAAAGATCAGCTCAAACAAAATAACCGTGCCACCGCTGGGTGTCGGTTGTATCTGACTAAACCTTTGGGCGTGGGTATTTTAACCACGGCACAAAAGCAGAAAAAACTACGTCCTGAACATGAGTTTTTAGCCCGCGATGTGATGTGTCAGATGAATACTATCGGCGCGCAGGTAGCGCATTTAACTCATGTCTAGATGCTCAGCGCCGCTGCCCTTGTGCGATGAAATAGTCGAATCTGGCATCTATTGGTTGCGCGTTATGGTGGCCTGCGCTAGTGTTAGGAAATATTTTAAGTCCATCCCAAGGGATCCGCTCGTGGTTGTTGATCACAAACTATTGATAGGCACGTTACCAGCGGCATTCGGCCGTTGGCGTTGGCGCGTCTAAATTATATTGGTCGCTCGTCGAGCGGCATGTTTGTGCTCTTCCTCTTTTTCCTCTTGCCACGAGGCTGATATGACCCACGAAGAATTTTTGCGCTTAGCTGCACAAGGCTATAACCGTATCCCTTTGGCCCGCGAAACCTTGGCTGATTTTGATACGCCGCTGTCCATTTATTTAAAACTCGCTGATGCACCCTATTCCTACCTCTTAGAGTCGGTGCAAGGCGGCGAGAAGTGGGGGCGTTTCTCCATTATTGGTCTGCCCAGCAGCACGCGTTTACGTGTCGATGGTAAGCGCGTGCGGGTGATCACCCATGAGCGTGTGGTGGAAGATCTGGAAGTGGATGATCCACTGGATTTCGTTGAGCAATTTAAAGCCCGTTATCAAGTGCCCACTTTGCCAGGCTTGCCACGCTTTAATGGTGGTCTCGTTGGTTATTTTGGCTATGATAGCGTGCGCTATGTTGAGCAGCGCTTAGCCGAGTGTCCCAATCCTGATCCACTGGGTACGCCGGATATTTTGCTCTTGGTCTCGGATGCTGTCGTAGTCTTCGATAATCTTTCTGGCAAGCTACATTTGATCGTTTTAGCCGATCCCAGCCAGCCCGATGCTTATCAGCAAGGTTTGCTTGAATTGGATCTGCTCAGTGCACAATTACACAAACCATTTACCCCGCGCTTGGGTGTGGATTTGCAGCAGATTGACGGTGTGGAGCCTGAGTTTACCTCCAGCTTTAGTCGTGAAGATTATCAGCAAGCAGTACTGGATATTAAAGAATACATCGCGGCCGGTGACTGCATGCAAGTGGTGATTTCGCAGCGCATGTCAGTGCCGTTCACCGCTGCGCCGATTGATTTATACCGCGCGCTGCGCTGCTTTAACCCTACGCCTTATATGTACTTCTTTAACTTCGCTGAGTTTCATGTGGTGGGCAGTTCGCCAGAAGTTTTGGTGCGCGTAGAAGACGGTTTAGTGACTGTGCGCCCCATTGCCGGTACGCGCCCACGCGGTGCCACTGAAGAGCAAGATATTGCCCTTGAACATGAACTATTAGCCGATAAAAAAGAGCTGGCCGAGCATTTAATGCTGATCGATTTAGGTCGCAATGATGTGGGGCGAGTGGCAGAGACTGGCAGCGTCAACGTCACTGAAAAAATGATTATTGAGCGTTATTCTAACGTGATGCACATTGTCTCCAATGTCACCGGCCAGCTGCGTGACGACTTAAACTCCATGGATGCATTGCGTGCAACTTTACCTGCCGGCACCTTATCGGGTGCGCCAAAAGTGCGTGCGATGGAAATTATTGATCAGCTCGAGCCCATTAAACGCGGCGTGTACGGCGGTGCTGTGGGTTATTGGGCGTGGAATGGCAATATGGATACGGCGATTGCTATTCGTACTGCAGTGATTAAAAACGGTCAGCTGCATGTACAAGCTGGCGCTGGAATTGTCGCTGATTCCCAGCCTGAGTTGGAGTGGGAAGAAACGCTCAACAAGCGCCGTGCCATGTTTAAAGCCGTAGCCTTGGCAGAAAAAAGTAAGCCAAGCAGCTGATAGGTTTGTGATGTATTCAAGTCTTTATTGTTAAGGGTAAATTTAAATGTCGAATCGAATTAGAGTAGCCATTGCCGGTTATGGCAATTTAGGACGTGGCGTTGAATCTGCGTTGGCGCAAAGTCCAGATATGCGTTTGGTCGGTGTGTTCAGCCGCCGTGATCCAGCGAGCGTCACTTTGCTTGATAGCAGCGTACCTGTGCACGCGATGTCGAGCATTGAACAGTACCAAGATGAAGTCGATGTGATGATTCTGTGTGGCGGCTCCAAAACTGACTTGCCAGAGCAAGGTCCTTATTTGGCGCAGTTTTTTAATACCGTGGATAGCTTTGATACTCACGCCAAAGTGCCTGAGTACTATGCCGCGCTGGATCAGTCAGCGCGTGACGCGGGGCGTGTGGCCTTATTATCTGTGGGTTGGGATCCAGGTTTGTTCTCACTGAACCGTCTGTTTGGTGAGGCTATTTTGCCTGAAGGTGAAACCTATACGTTTTGGGGTAAAGGCTTAAGCCAAGGTCACTCCGATGCAGTGCGTCGTGTACCCGGTGTGCAGTCGGGCGTGCAATATACCTTGCCGTCTGAAGAGGCGATTGCGCGCGTGCGCAGTGGTGAGCAGCCTGAGCTGACCACCCGTGAAAAGCATAAACGTGAGTGCTATGTGGTACTGGCTGAAGGTGCGGATGCCGATGTGGTACGCGACAGTATTGTCACCATGCCTGATTACTTTGCGGATTTTGACACCACGGTTAATTTTATCGACCAAGACACCTTTGCCAAAGAGCACAGCAGCATGCCGCACGGTGGCTTTGTGATTCGCAGTGGTAAGACGGGCGAGCAAAATACACAAACCGTTGAGTACTCATTAGCGCTGGGCAGTAACCCTGAGTTCACCGCCAGCGTCTTGGTGGCTTATGCCCGTGCGGTGCATCGTTTAGCGCGCGTCAGTGATATCGGTGCGAAAACGGTCTTTGATATTGCCCCCGGTTTGTTATCACCTAAAAGCCCAGCACAATTGCGTAAAGAATTGCTATAAACCCATTTAGCCTCGCTCCCTTAATTGTCTAAGGACCGCCCTGTATGCTGCTGATGATCGATAATTACGACTCCTTTACTTGGAATTTGGTGCAGTATTTTGCTGAACTGGGTGCTGAGGTCAAAGTGGTGCGTAATGATGAATACACCGTGCCAGAATTATTGGCGATGCAACCGGAGCGTGTGGTGATCTCGCCCGGGCCGTGCACACCCAATGAGGCCGGCGTGTCATTGGCAGCGATTCAGGCGTTTGCTGGGTTAGTACCTATTCTCGGCGTGTGCTTGGGGCATCAGAGCATCGGCCAAGTGTTTGGCGGTGAGGTGGTACGTGCTGCGCAGCCGATGCATGGTAAAACCAGTGCGGTGTATCACCATAATACGGGCGTGTTCAATCAGTTAAATAATCCGCTCACGGCCACACGCTATCACTCGTTGGTGGTCGCGCCGACCAGTTTGCCAGCTGATTTAGAAATCACCGCTTGGACACAAACTGAGCAGGGCGAGCTGGAGGCCATTATGGGATTGCAGCACCGCACTCTAAATATTGAAGGGGTGCAGTTTCATCCCGAGTCTATTTTGACTGAGCAAGGGCATGAGTTATTGGCTAACTTTTTAAAACAAAGGGGAGGGCAGCGTTAATGGATATTAAAGAAGCGCTCAATCGCGCAGTGAGTCATTTAGATTTAAGCACTGCAGAAATGCAGGCGGTGATGCGCCAGATTATGACCGGGCAGTGCACTGAAGCACAGGTCGGCGGTTTTTTAGTGGCGATGCGCATGAAAAGTGAAAGCATCGATGAAATTGTCGGCGCTGTGCAAGTGCTGCGTGAATTAGCGCAACCGGTAGATATTAGCGGCGAGCACCTTGTCGATACCTGCGGCACCGGTGGCGACGGCATGAATATTTTTAACGTCTCAACCGCTGCTGCATTTGTGGTGGCCGCCGCTGGTGGTCAAGTGGCGAAGCATGGCAACCGCGCCGTGTCCGGTAAAAGCGGTAGCGCTGATTTGCTCGAAGCTGCTGGCGTGAACCTTGATTTAACCGCTGAGCAAGTGACGCGTTGTGTTGAAACTGTCGGCGTGGGTTTTATGTTTGCCCCCGCGCATCATGGTGCGATGCGTCATGCCAGTGGCCCGCGTAAAGAGTTAGGCTTGCGTACCCTGTTTAATATTCTGGGTCCCATGAGCAACCCCGCGCAAGTGAAAAACCAAGTGATTGGCGTATTCAGTAAGCAGCTGTGCCGTCCTTTAGCTGAAGTACTGCTGCGTTTAGGTAGCAACCACGTGTTAGTCGTGCACGCGCAAGATGGTATGGATGAAATCAGCTTAGGCGCGCCGACCTTTGTCGCTGAACTTAAAGACGGCGCCATCACCGAGTACCGTATTCAGCCGGAAGACTTTGGGATCGACAGCCAGTCACTGATTGGTTTGGAAGTCGAGGATGCTGCTGCTTCTTACACCTTGATCCGTGATGCTTTAGGTAAACGCGAATTACCCTATGCGCATAAAGCTGCAGAAATGATTGCGCTCAATGCCGGTGCTGCTTTATATGCAGCGGGTGTGGCCAGCACTTTAAAAGAAGGTGTAGCCCGTGCCCACGATACGATTTATACCGGTCTGGCCATCGAGAAATTATCAGAATTGGTGTCTTTTACTTCAGTCTTTAAGCAGGAGGCGAACAACGCATGAGCATCCCTACGGTATTAGAAAAAATTGTTGCGCGTAAGCATGAAGAAGTCGCTGCGCGTCGACAGGTTGTGAGTGTGAGTGAATTGCATGCCCAAGCGCAACAGGCCTCGGCGGTGCGTGGTTTTGCTCGTGCGTTACAGCAGCAAGTGCAAAAAAAGCAGCCTGCGGTGATTGCTGAAATTAAAAAAGCCTCACCCAGTAAAGGTGTGCTGCGTGAAGATTTTGTACCGCAGTGGCTGGCGCAAAGTTACGCGCAAGGTGGTGCAACCTGTTTATCAGTTTTGACCGATATTGATTTTTTCCAAGGTGCTGATCGTTATTTACAAGAAGCACGCAATGCCTGCACGCTGCCGGTGATCCGTAAAGATTTTATGGTCGATCCCTACCAGATTGTTGAAGCCCGTGCTTTAGGTGCGGACTGCGTGTTGCTGATTGCTGCCTGCTTAGATGATGGGCAAATGCTGGAATTAGCCGCTACTGCAAAAGAGTTGGGTTTAGATGTACTGGCTGAAGTGCATGATGGTGTGGAGTTGGATCGTGTTTTGACTCATCTCGATACACCGCTGGTGGGCATTAATAACCGTAATTTGCATAACTTTGAAGTGTCGCTGGAAACGACGTTAGAGTTATTGCCACGCATTCCACAGGAGCGTTTGGTGATTACTGAAAGCGGTATTTTGCAGCGCACGGATGTGGAATTGATGGAAATTAATAATGTGCATGCCTTCTTAGTTGGCGAAGCATTTATGCGTGCTAATGATCCGGGTGCTGAGTTAAAGCGCTTGTTTTTTCCTAAGTAAATAGCATCAATACATACATCGAGTCTGCGGCGAAGATGCTTCGTTTGCAGTATTTACCCAGCGCTAGCATCGGTTAGTATGGATTTTAAAAGCCGTCAATAAGGATCAAGAGCGTGACTAAACCTTGGGTGTTAGGACTGACCGGTGGTATCGGTAGCGGTAAAAGTGCTGCAGCAGATGCTTTTGTTGAGCTGGGTGTTGAAGCCATTGATGCTGACCATGCCGCACGCTGGGTAGTGGAGCCGGGACGTCCTGCTTTAGCACAGATTGTGCAGCGTTTTGGTGCCGATGTATTGCAAGCGGATGGCCAGCTGAATCGCGCGGCATTACGCGAGCATATCTTTGCTGAGCCTGAACAGCGCCAATGGCTTGAGCGTTTATTGCATCCCATGATTCGCCAAGAGATTGATCAGTTTCTGGCGGCTGCACAATCACCGTATGTGATTTTAGTGTCGCCGCTGTTGGTGGAGTCTGGGCAGTATAAAGTGGTGCAACGTGTGCTGGTGGTGGATGTGCCAACTGAAGTGCAGCTTGAGCGTGCTTTGCAGCGTGATCAGGTCAGTGAAGCACAATTGCGTTCTATTATGCAGGTGCAGTTAGCGCGTGATGAGCGTTTAAAATATGCGGATGATGTGCTGTGTAATGCGGCGGATAAGCAGGCTTTACAGCGAGAAGTCGCACGTTTGCATGATTACTATTTAACCCTTAAAGGAGGTCAAGCATGACATCTGTGACCACAGTAGCCTGTCCAACCTGTCAGAAGCCGGTGGAGTGGGGCGAGCAAAGTCCCGCGCGTCCGTTTTGCAGTGAGCGTTGTAAGTTGATTGATCTGGGCGCTTGGGCAGCGGAAGAGCATGCCATCCCTGGCGAGCCAGATATCGATGCGATGTTGGGTGATGAGTTTAATTATTGAGAGTGTTTTTTGACTTTGCGAGGGTGAGAGCAGCGCATGTTTTCAAGAGATAATTGTGCCTGCCGCACCCTGCTCATACTGCTTTTCCCTCAATGAGGCATCCTGCCTCAATTCGGGCGCTGCGCCATCCCTGGCTACGCTTGCCGCAGCACGAACAGGGTGAGGCTTGACCATTGATGTTGTTTTCAAATTCGTAGCACGGCTCTTATGAACTACCCACCACTTTAGAAGTGGGGGTTTCCTAGGTAATGCACAGACTTGATGGGGTGCACTGCACTCCATCAGAGGTTAT
>JAAZJF010000285.1 GCA_012800475.1 Gammaproteobacteria bacterium | reverse complement strand
GTAGATTTCACGGGCAAACGGCAGCTCACGAGTACCCATATCACGCTTAGGGTGACGTGGCAGTTGCAGCGTCAGGGCTTGATCTTCTGGGTAATTAGTAATCACGACCTTGATGGGCTTAAGCACACACATCGCACGGCTGGCATTGGTATCTAAATCTTCACGAATGCAGAATTCCAGCATGCTTAAATCCACTACGCCACCGGCACGGTTTACACCAATCATGTCGCAGAAATTGCGGATTGAGGCAGCAGTATAACCGCGACGACGAAAACCACTGATGGTCGACATGCGTGGATCATTCCAGCCGGTGACATGGTTTTCATCAACCAACTGCTTAAGTTTGCGCTTACTGGTCACTGTGTAGTTAAGGTTTAAGCGGGCGAATTCGTACTGACGTGGCTTAGCCGGCACCGGTAACTGCTCCAAAAACCACTCATACAATGGGCGGTGATCTTCAAACTCAAGCGTACAGATCGAGTGGGTAATCTTCTCAATCGCATCAGATTGGCCGTGAGTGAAGTCATAGCTTGGATAGATGCACCAAGCATCACCGGTCTGATGGTGATGCGCATGACGGATACGGTACAGAATAGGATCGCGCAAATTCATATTCGGCGATGCCATATCGATTTTGGCGCGCAATGCACGCGCACCATCGGGGAATTCACCGGCACGCATGCGGGTCAGCAAATCTAAGTTCTCGCTAACGCTGCGCTCACGAAACGGGCTGTTTTTACCCGGTTCAGTCAAGCTGCCACGGTATTCACGGCCTTGCTCAGGTGATAAATCACAGACAAACGCCTTGCCTTGCTCAACTAAATGCACAGCCCAAGCATACAACTGCTCAAAATAATCAGAGGCATAACGCACTTCGCCATCCCACTGAAAGCCCAGCCAATTCACATCTGACTTAATCGCATCAATGTATTCCTGCTCTTCTTTGGCGGGGTTGGTGTCATCAAAACGAAGATGGCACACCCCACCTAAATCTTTAGCCATGCCAAAGTTTAGACAGATCGATTTAGCGTGGCCAATGTGTAAATAGCCATTGGGTTCAGGCGGAAAGCGCGTCACTATACTGCTGTGCTTACCTGACTCTAAATCAGCTTCAAGAATAGGGCGAAGAAAGTTTGCGGCAACATTAACGGAAGAATCAGACGTGCTCATGGGCTCTTAAATACTCATTACTGCCTATTATGGGTAGGCTGGTTCAAATAAAGTGCTTATCATACCCGAACCTGCCAGCTCTCTGACAGGTCTATGACTTTTTAGCTTCTATGGATCAATTTAATGATTAAATTACACACCAATCATGGCGTTATTACTTTAAAACTCTTTGCTGACAAAGCACCCGAAACCGTTGCCAACTTTATTCAGTACGTTAAAGACGGCCACTATGACAACACCATCTTTCACCGTGTGATCAGCAACTTCATGGTCCAGGGCGGTGGTTTTGACGTCAACATGAAAGAACTCAAAACACGCGAGAGCATCAAAAACGAAGCCAACAACGGCGTTTCCAACAAAGTGGGCACCGTTGCGATGGCGCGCACCATGGATCCGCACTCAGCGTCAGCGCAGTTCTTCATTAACGTGAATGACAACGAATTTTTGGACCACAGCGCACCGACCACACAAGGTTGGGGTTACGCAGTATTTGGTGAAGTGGTTGACGGTTTTGACGTGGTCACCGCCATTAAAAGCGTTAAAACCACCAGCAAAAACGGTCACCAAGACGTACCTGCTGAAGAAGTGATCATTGAAAAAGCAGAGTTCATCGAGTGATTCTGCTGATTTCTGATCTGCACCTACACGAGGAGCGCCCAGATATCACTGGCGCGTTCCTCGCGTTTTTAGAGCAGCACGCCCAGCATGCACAGGCGTTGTATATTTTGGGTGATTTTTTTGAGGTGTGGATCGGCGATGATGCGATCACGCCTTTTCAGCGCTCAATTGCTCAAGCACTCAGCGATATTGCCGCAGGTGGTACACAGATTTATCTGATGCATGGCAATCGCGATTTTTTAATCGGTCAAGAATTTTGCAAATTGGCGGACTGCGAACTGCTAGCCGACCCAAGCATTGCACAACTGGCTGGCGAACAGGTGCTCTTGATGCACGGTGACAGTCTATGCACCAGTGATCGTAGCTATATCCGCCTGCGCCGAGTCTTACGCAACCCTGTCGTATTGTTTATTTTACGCCATCTACCCTTAGGTACTCGCCAGCGTTTAGCCGGTGACTTACGTAAAAAAAGCACCAACAGCACGCGCATGAAGACGATGGATATTACCGATGTCAATCCAGAGGCTGTCAGTCAAGTGATGTCTCAGCATCAGGTGCGTACTTTGATTCACGGGCATACACATCGCCCTGCAGTGCATAACTTAGGCGGCGAAAAACAACGCATTGTATTGGGCGACTGGGATACCCAAGGCTGGTTTATTGAGGTCAGTCGCCACAGCTTTGTACTTAAGTCATTCCCTTTTGAGCCTACAGCGTCACCTTAAGCGGGCGCTGTGGCGGAATCAGCGCCTTGCTTTGCTGCAGGCACACCACTGTGAAACCTAAACACCTCGTCTTCCATCAAGATCGCGTCACGCTCAACTTCAGCAAAAAAGGCCACCCGTTCAGCTATAGGTTGTTTGGCATAGAGCTCTGCCATACGCAAATAGCCTTCAAAGTGGCGCGCCTCAGACTTCAATAAAGAAGTATAAAAACGCCCCAACTCCTCATCCAAGTGCGGTGCTAAGCGGTAAAAACGCTCACACGAGCGCGCCTCAATAAAAGCCAGCACAATTAAACTATCAATCAGTTTTTGCGGTTCTTGCTTGGCCACATGCTTATGCAAACGCTGCGCATAAATAGAGGCGGTAATTTGTCGATAACGCATACCACGCTTTTTCATCAACGCCGTGACTTGCTCAAAGTGACGCAACTCTTCACGCGCTAAACGCGACAAATGCTGCAGTAACTCTTCACGCTCAGGGTAGCGAAACATCAGCGTGAGCGCAGTGCCCGCCGCTTTTTTTTCGCAATTGGCATGATCCAACAATAATTCTTCAGGATGCTCTAACGCCCACTCAATCCAACTCAAAGGTGTTTGGCACTGTAAAAAAGCTTCAATTTCAGGTATTAACATAGATAAGTACTAAATGGCCGCCAGATATATTGCGCCATTATACGATGCATACACAGAACAGCCAGCCTTGTTACTTGACGGGCATCAATGTGCAGCCACTGAAAAAACTGGCACTCTAAAGCCATAGCATTCTCTACATTCTAAAAATCAGGGAGATTCACATGCAAGCCATCCGCAATATTCTAGTTGTTATGACACCTAACCAACCTGAAGAACTCGCACTCAAGCGCGCCAAGCTCATCGCGGGGGTGACGCACTCACGCTTGCATTTATTAATCTGTGACAAACGCGACGAACACGGTCAATTTCTCGCTGCAACAGCACAAAAACTGCAAGATGAAGGCTATGAAGTCGCAACTCATCAAGCGTGGCATAACAGCTTTCACGAGACGATTATTGGCGTGCAGCAAGCTGAAAACTGTGGACTGGTGATTAAACAACACTTCCCTGAAAACCCACTCAAGCGCGCCCTGCTCACACCTGATGACTGGAAGCTGCTGCGCTACTGCCCCTGCCCTGTGCTGATTGCCAAAACCAATCGCCCTTGGACTGCAGGTGTTATTTTAGCTGCGGTCGATGTGGGCAATAACAGCGCTGAGCACCGCGCTTTACATGCCAGCTTGATTAGCAATGCATTTGAAATGGCCGGTATCGCTAAGGGAGCACTGCACGTCTTTAGCGCTCATCCTTCACCGATGCTGTCCGCTGCCGACCCAACTTTTCAGCTGCGCGAAACCATCGAAGCGCGCTACCGTGAACAGTGCCATGCATTTGTTAAAGAGTTTGAGCTCGACACTCAACAAATGCATGTCAAGGAAGGTCCTGCCGATATCTTAATTCCAGATATGGCACGTGAATTGGATGCGGTCGTCACTGTCATTGGTACTGTGGCGCGCACAGGTTTATCGGGTGCTTTGATTGGTAACACAGCAGAAGCTGTATTGGATGCGGTAGAAACCGATGTGCTGGTTCTTAAACCGCAAGCGGTGATGGCGCAATTGGAAAAGCAACTGCAGAGCTAACCCGCCTGCAAGTTACAAGGACAAAGCTATTGCGGTTTGATCGCGCCTGCCTAACACATGGCATAAATAGCCAGCAAAACCACACGAAAAGCATGTTAGCCCAAGGTCTAACATGCTTTTTACCATGCAAACACATCAATGCCTCTTAACTTTACAACACTTGTGGCTTAGAATAAGCGCGCCATTTTAGGCAACCACGTCCAATAATCGAGGCTGTTTTCAAAGCGCAAAGGGTTAAACCCGTATCGCTGCAGCGTAATCAGCAATAGTAAAACCTGTATATTGCTCGGTTTATGTGTGCTTGCAACACTTTGAAAACAGCTTCTGGATAAGCGCCCCTTCCTGTTTGGGGGCCAATGATGAGGGTATAATACTGTGCTTGAAGCCTACCGCAAACACGTAGCAGAACGCGCTGAACAGGGCATTGTCCCGCAGCCACTCAACACCGAACAAACCACTGGTTTGGTTGAGCTACTGAAAAATCCACCTGCAGGTGAAGAAGCATTCTTGCTGGAACTGATCACTGATCGCGTTCCTGCAGGTGTTGACGAAGCCGCTTATGTTAAAGCCGGTTTCTTATCAGCAATCGCTAAAGGTGAAGCGACTTCACCTCTAATCGATAAAGCACACGCTGTTAAATTGTTAGGCACCATGCAAGGTGGCTACAACATCGAAACATTGGTTGCTTTACTAGACGACGCTGAGCTGTCTGCATTAGCTGCTGCTGAACTCAAGCACACTTTACTAGTGTTTGATGCGTTCCACGACGTTGCAGAAAAAGCAAAAGCTGGCAATGCCAACGCGAAAGCTGTGATGCAGTCATGGGCTGATGGCGAGTGGTTCAAATCACGCCCAGCTCTAGAAGAGAAAATTTCTTTAAGCGTATTTAAAGTAACTGGCGAAACCAACACCGATGACCTGTCACCTGCTCCAGATGCATGGTCACGTCCTGACATTCCATTGCACGCATTAGCGATGCTGAAAATGGAGCGCGATGGCATTAACCCAGACGTTCCAGGTTCAGTGGGTCCAATCAAGCAAATGGAAGCACTGAAAGCTAACGGCTTCCCAGTCGCTTACGTTGGTGACGTTGTTGGTACCGGTTCTTCACGTAAATCAGCAACCAACTCCGTATTGTGGTTCTTCGGTGACGATATCCCGAACGTACCTAACAAGCGCGCTGGCGGTTTCTGCTTCGGTACTAAAATTGCTCCAATCTTCTACAACACGATGGAAGATGCTGGTGCACTGCCAATCGAGTTTGATTGCACAGACCTGAACATGGGCGACGTGATTGACGTTTACCCATACAAAGGTGAAGTACGTCGCAACGGTTCTGATGAATTAGTCACAACTTTTGAATTAAAAACCGACGTTCTGCTGGATGAAGTACGTGCCGGTGGCCGTATTCCATTGATCATTGGCCGTGGTTTAACTGAAAAAGCACGTGCTGAATTAGGCATGGGCCCAACAGATTTATTCAAAAAGCCAGTTCCACCAGCTGATAACGATAAAGGTTTCACTTTAGCGCAGAAGATGGTTGGTCGTGCATGTGGCTTAGAAGAAGGTCAAGGCGTACGTCCTGGCACTTACTGCGAGCCAAAAATGACCACTGTTGGTTCACAAGACACCACTGGTCCTATGACCCGTGACGAGTTGAAAGACTTGGCGTGCTTGGGCTTCTCTGCTGACCTCGTGATGCAGTCTTTCTGCCACACTGCTGCATACCCAAAACCAATTGACGAAATCACGCACCACACATTGCCTGACTTCATCATGAACCGTGGTGGTGTTTCACTGCGTCCAGGCGACGGTATCATCCACAGCTGGTTGAACCGTATGTTG
>JAAZJF010000284.1 GCA_012800475.1 Gammaproteobacteria bacterium | reverse complement strand
GTTAGGCCAACAAGGTGTACTGACACCTGTTTTGGGTACAGTGAATGGTTTGGTGGGTGGTTTAACAGGCGGTTTAACCGGTGGGCTATTAGGTGGTGGTGCAGCAGACAGTGCTGGCCAAAATAATGCTCAAGGTGGTTTGTTGGGTGGGTTATTAGGTAATGGTGGTTTGTTAGGTGGTGGTTTACTTAGCGGGCAACGTGCTACTCAATCTGAATAAAAAGTAACTCAAAAATGCCCGCATTAGCGGGCATTTTTGATTTTGCTATAAAAAGCTAAAGTTCCTGTTTAGAAAACTGTCTTTTTAGGCTAATAACTTATATCTAATATTAATCATATTTCCACTGGAGTTTCAGGAAATGCGTAGTAGATTCATTCCCGTACTTATACTCTCATCTATTTCTATAACAGCCATATCAGCACCAATGCCAACATATCTAAATAGTAATGATGTTGAAAACGCGTTGCCACAACCCAATGTACCTGCTGATTCATATCGACCTGTAGTACCTCAAGTTAATATTGCGGCACCGAATCCACAGCAGCTGCCTCTTGCTTCATTGGTTTATTTAAGTGGCGTGCAAATTGAAGGTGGCACTGTATATGAGTTTGCAGAGATTGCTGAGTTATTTACTCACTTGTTGAATCGTACAGTGACATTAAAAGATATTTTAGCTGTGACTGAGCGCATTACGCAGCGCTATCAAAACGATGGTTATGCTTTGTCCTACGCCTATTTACCACAGCAGAATATTTTAAGTGGTGAGATTACTGTGGTTTTAGTTGAGGGTTATGTCAGTCAGCATGAGATGCAGGGTGATATTGGTCCTGTTATGGATCGTATTAAAGCTATGGTCCAACCAATATTACGCGAACGCCCATTAACGAAAGCGACTTTTGATCGTTATACATCGCTTATGTCACAGATTCCAGGAGTGTCTTTGGTTGCAAATGTTGCGCCACCTAAAACGACGGACGGTGCTGTAACCCTAGTGACCGAGGCGCGTCGTCGTGCTTTTGATGGCACAGCAAGCATACAAAAAGATAAAGGTGATGACTTGCAAGTGGTAGCTTCAGCTATTAGTAATTCGCAAACTGCTGTGGGTGAGCAAGTTGCTGTGACAACATTGCTACCACCAGGTAAGGATCATGAGCGGTATTTACGCTTAGATTATAGTCAGTATGTTTCAAATAACGGTACGCGTTTACAAACGTATGTGTCAGGTTATAAAAGTGAGCCAACTAATAGTTTAATCCGCATTCAGTCTAATGCGGCCTTTGATTACTCGTCACGTAAAAATAATCGAGCCTCTATTGGAGTCTCACACCCATTTCAGATTTCTAGTCAGCAGATTGTGACGGGTGTTGCGCGTGTGTATGGCGTGGACGATGAGCGCAAATATGATTTGCTCGCTACCACGCCGCAGCCTCGTGTTATTAAAGATGCGCTAAAGCAAAGCAGTAAAGTACGTGCTTTAGCATTGGAGGGTGATTGGCGTCAGGCGCAGCAGAAGCAAATGCGCGTGTTGAGTGCTGGTGTGTATCAAGGTATGAATACCTTAGGTGCAAAAAGTGAGTTAGAGCTTGTCGGAACAAAGATTAAAGACCGAACTGATCTTGATTTCACACGAGTGCGCCTCAGTGGCTTACAAAGTAATAACTATGCTGATGCCTTACAAGGTGTAGCTTCAGGTGCAGTATATTGGTCGCGTGATACCTTGCCGGAAAGTGAGCAAGTGATTTTTGGTGATCGTAACTTTGCTCGTGGTTACCCTAGTGATCAGGCTTATGGTGATAAAGGCTGGGGTGCTGGTTATGAGCTGGGCTACAGTATTAAGCTAGATGAAAAATGGCTGCGTTTAGTACAGCCTTACGCAGCACTTGATGCAGCACGTTCTTGGTATAACTTAAGTGAATCGGGCAGTGCTTCAGATTTATCATCAGCAGCTTTAGGTGTGCGCTTAGCTGATAAGAAATTTTATAATTTAGGCTTAGAAGTTGCTCGGCCTATGGGTGATAAAGCCATTGATAGCCGTGATCGCAGTGTGAGGTATGGAGTGACTTTAAGTTATAGCTTGTAAGATATCGCTTTAAAATAAAAAACCCGCAATTTATATATTGCGGGTTTTTTAATATCACAGGGCTATATTAAAAAAAGGACTTTAAAG
>JAAZJF010000382.1 GCA_012800475.1 Gammaproteobacteria bacterium | reverse complement strand
TGAAGATCAGCAGATTTATTCGCGCGAAGCCATTCCTAGCTTAGTCAGCTATCTGGATAGTTTCGAGAACGTCAGTTTTCACTTTTCTACCTTAGTGAGAGACATTGATCCCGATGCCGGTAGGCTCATCACCACTGCAGGTCAGTTTACTGCCGAGCATATTTTGGTCTGTTCAGGTCATGATTACCAAACGCTATTAGCTGAGCAGATCAGCCAGCTGGAGCCAGAAGTCTGTCGATTACAAATGCTGCGCGTCACTCCAGAGCAGAACTTTGATTTACAACATGCAGTCCTCACTGGACTGAGCTGCATTCACTACAACGCCTTTGCTGACTTACCTGAGGCGCAGAGCGTTCGTGAGCAGGTGCAGCAGCACTCACCATTGTTAGAAAAGTACGGTATTCACTTGTTAGCCAGTCCGACTCCTTATGGCGACATCATCATTGGCGATTCCCATGATTATCAGCAGGATCCCATACCTTTCAAAAGTGAAGAAGTTGATCAGTTATTAATTGAGCTGGCGCAACACATTCTAAATACTAAGGTAAAGGTTAAGGAGCGTTGGCAGGGTATTTACGGCTCTCGTGGTAAAGAGCCTGTCTCAGTTCTGCAAGCGCACCCTAAAGTGACCGCAGTGCTGATGCGGACGGGGTTGGGAATGAGCGTAGGGCCAGCCCTTGGCGAGCGTACTATTGCTGCGCTGCTAAATGAGTCAAGGCCGGCAATCGCAGTAGGCTCGTGATATCAGTGCCCTTTAAGATGTTATATAACCTTCTAAGGGCACTGAAAGTATTACTTGCTAAGCTTAGCAGCGATTTGCGCTACATGAGCACCCTGATGGCGGGCAATGGTGAGCTCACGAGCATCCGGTTGGCGCGAACCATCACCGCCGGCATAAGTCGATGCGCCGTAGGGGGTGCCGCCACTGACCTGAGAAATATCAAACAGCTCAGGCGTGGTGTAACCGATTGGCACAATGATCATGCCGTGGTGGGCCAATGTGGTCCAGGTTGAGGTGATGGTCATTTCTTGGCCACCACCGGTACCGGTTGAAGTCAAGACACTGGCCACTTTACCGGCCAACGCGCCTTTCGCCCACAGACCACCGGTCTGGTCAAAGAAGTTGCGCATTTGTCCGCTCATACTACCGAAGCGGGTTGGCGTACCCACGATAATGGCATCGTAATCAGCCAGCTCTGCTGGTGTTGCTACTTCTGCTGCTTGATCGGTTTTACCACCGGCATTTTTAAAAATTTCCGCATCCATGGTTTCTGGAACACGCTTAACCGTGACCTCAACTCCAGCTACGCCACGGGCGCCTACGGCTACGGCATTGGCCATGGTTTCGATATGGCCGTACATGGAATGATATAAAACTAATACTTTTGTCATTGTGTTTCCTCTTCAACAATAAAATTAATTATGCCGCTATTTTTCTAATTAAGGTGTTTGCGTCCGTGTGGACGATCAAAACCTAACACCGGCCCTGCGGGCACGACACCGGTTGGGTTGATGGTGTCGTGA
>JAAZJF010000283.1 GCA_012800475.1 Gammaproteobacteria bacterium | reverse complement strand
GATACTGTTGCTTGAGATCGCTGGTGAACTGATACAACGCCTTATCACTTTGCACACTATGGCGCTCAGGATAACGCTGCTGTAAATACGCACCCAGCTTATCTTGCGCCAACATGCTGCGCACTTGTGCCTGCAACTCTGGCGCATAAGCCGCTAAATACTTTAACTTGGGCATCGCCCACACTCCTAACGCGCAGCCCGCTGTTTGACACTGCGCTCAATCTACAGAATGACACACGTATATCTTATATCCCCGCCCTTTCGGGCGAGGGTTTACGGCGGTTTTGCTAAATTATGCGTGCGACTTACTGACGAATACCTTCCACCGCCAAGGTCAACTCAACACTTTCTGAAGCAGGACCCAGCTTGGCGTTAATACCAAAGTCCGCTAAACGCAAAGTAGTTTTACCTTCAAAACCCGCGCGGTAGCCACCCCATGGATCGTCACCTTCGCCAATAAATTCAGCGTCAATGACCACGGCTTTGGTCACACCATTGAGAGTTAAGTCACCGGTAATATCCGCGCGACCTTCAGCTGTGCTAACGACTGAGGTTGAGACAAAGGTGGCTTTAGGGTGAGCGCTGGTATTTAAAAATTCAGCGCCACGCAAATGTTTATCACGCTCAGCATGGTTACTATCGACACTGGCGGTGCGCAAAGTCACCTGCACTTGGCTGGCTTCTGGCTGCGCAGCGTCATAACTGAAGGTGCCTGAAAAGTTTTTAAAAGTGCCATATAACCAGCTATAGCCTAAGTGGCTGATTTTAAAGTTAACAAAGGCATGTTGGCCTTCTTGGTCAATCACATAATCGGCAGCCAGCGCAGCACCACTGCTGATCATCGAGCCCAAAAATACTGCAGCCAAAGTCTTCTTAATCATCACATCACCTCAATTGATTCAATCGCGCCAGCATTATTACTTAGGCGCACGGCCAAAAATTCGCTTGAGCGTATCATCACGATCCATAACATGATGCTTTAATGCAGCCAGCCCATGTAATCCCGCCACAATCACTAAGCTCCAGGCCGTAAAGAAATGCACGGCACCGGCTATATCAGCTTGCTCAGGTAACCCGGTTATCCATGCAGGAATCTCAAACCAACCAAACACGCTAATACCACGACCTTGCGCGGTGGAAATCAAATACCCTGACATCAACACCACAACCACACCCACATATAAAAACAGATGCGCCAAACCCGCGAGCACACGTTCAGCTTTAGCATGCGTACTCAACGCAGCCGGCGGCGGTGATACCACACGCCACACAATGCGCAGCAGCATCAGCGCCGCCAAAGTCACACCGATACTTTTATGCAAAGCCGGTGCAGTGCGGTACCACTCACTGTAATAATTCAGATCTGTCATCCACAAACCCAAAGCAAACAAGCTCAATATTGCCACCGCGACCAGCCAGTGCAGCACAACACTGACAACACCATACTGATTTGAAGAATTACGCCACTGCATATAAGCACGCTCCCATGATTAGTAACGGCTATTGTAGCCCGATATTAGGCGCCAGATTGACGCTCTAGCGGCTTTTAACTCAGCTGACACATACGTCATAGCTTCGAAAATTCTACTGCATCACACCCGACACCAGAGCATCAACTCTAGACTCTAGTGCGCAACAATAGAGCAGCACAGGCCATGCTTTTTCAGCATCGAACCTAAGCCACCAGCAGCGGTCCAACGCTTACACGTCACATCACCCGTCTCGGGTTTTGTTTGACCTCAATTAACAACGGTGCTTATACTCTCGACCAATGCTGTCTTGAGAAGAGTTTAGCCTCTGCAAACTCGGGCTAGAACACCATAAGCTGTATTGCCGACGCCTTAGGCACATACTTACCACGCAACTGCTATCAGTGCGTGAACATACGAGGAGCTCATCATGGTTACTGCCCTATTGGTTGTTATTCTAGTGATTGTCATTGTTAAAATAATTTAACTGACTTAAAAAGCATGCATGTTTGGTTTTGGCCAGTCATGCATGCTTTTTTTATGTCTTGAACCCGCCTTTATCGGTTGATACAGCCGCTATCCAGCGCAATCAAGCCACCTCTTTTTGCTCTAAAGTGTGAAACTGGGTTCTCTCTCACTTCAAAGCTTACTCAAGATCGAGTTTCACTATGCAGCTGCAAGTTAGCAATCTAACCAAACTTTATAGTCAGACCCGCGGTCTTCACCCCACCAGTTTTAGTGTTGAGCAAGGCGAACTGATCGCTATTGTCGGTCACAATGGTGCGGGTAAATCCACATTGCTAAAAATGCTCGCCAACTGGATTATTCCTGACAGCGGCCATGTCACCATTGACGGTATGGATCTGCGCAACAGAAAAGCCGTGGTCAAGAAGATGGGTTTTATCCCTGAAGACCCTAACCTCTTCGATTTTTTCTCTGTGCAATACAATCTAAAACTATTCGCGCGACTTGCACGCACGCCCCTATCCAGAGTGGAAGACGTACTGCAAGAGCTCAATCTTGCGCGCTTTCGTAAAGCCCAAGTGCAATCACTCTCCAAAGGTTTAAAACAACGTGTGAGTATTGGTCGTGCGCTGCTGGCGAACCCATCGATATTATTGCTCGACGAGCCGACCTCAGGGCTGGATTTTGAAACCACCCGAGAAATCTATCGCATCCTCAATACCATGCATCAGGCGGGGCAAACCATACTCTTCACCTCTCATCGACCAGAGGAAATCAAAAATCTGGCAACGCGTATTATGGTGCTGCACAACGGCCAAGTGATTTTTGATGGCTCACCTGCCGAGTACTTCGAGTCGACCATCCATCAAGAGCTGTATGCCTTATGAAAAACACGCTGCTGTTAGCACTCAATGATTTGGCCATCGCCTTTAAAAACAAGACGCTGCTGCTGGTGCTTTTTATTCCAGTCTTTGTCTTTGTGGCACTCAATCTGGTGGATAAAGCAGATGATCAGACCGAGGCGATCAAGATTGGTATGCTCGAAGATCACAGCTATGCCCCGCATATTGCCGACAGTATTCTGGCCGCCAAAGACACTTTTGCCATCACTTGGGTCGCGGATCAGGCGCAGGGATTAAGCTTATTAAAAGAGCGCACCATCGATGGCCTACTGAGCAGCGATAGCGCACAACCTGACGGGCTCACTTTACTGGTACTGAAAAAAGAGTCCGTGCATACCATTGCCCTAGTGCAAAGTTTTGCTGCACTGCAAAAAGCCATCGAAGGGGCGCCGCCCAACTGGGTGTCTGAGGTTAAAGCCCTTTACGCGGTCGATATGCAGCAAGAAACCTTGCCCACATGGGTGTTGATGGTGATTTTGCTAGTGGGCTTTATTATTCTGCCGGCGCAAATTGCTGAAGAAAAAGAGAAAAAACTGCTGCTCGGACTGCTACAAACACCCATTCACGAAATCCAATGGCTGACTGCTAAATTAATTCTGGGGATGGTGTTGATCCTCTGTGCGACAGGGCTGCTGCATCTGCTAAGCAACGTGTGGCCAGTACACCTGCTCAGTTACTTTGTATTAATTTTGGCGGGTAGCTTTTGTTTTAGTGCTTATGGCGTTTTCTTAGGTTTTCTCTGCCGCAATCAAGCCACGGCTCGAACCTTAGGTGTGATCGTTTATTTACCCCACCTCTTACCTTCCGCCATGGCCGATGTATCGCAAAAACTCACCAGCATCGCACCCTTTTTACCTTCTTATCAGCTGTATGAGCCACTGCGTTTTATCGTGCTCGAAGATCAAACTTTAACTCAGCTGTCATTGAGCTGGATGTATTTATGGGTGCTGGGGCTGCTGATGCTGGGCTTTGCCTATGTCTTAATGAAAAAACGCTGGCAGATGTAATCGCCTACACAGCTCACTCGTTTAAGTCGCACACAGCCATTCAGTCTAATCACTGACAGTGCCGCTTAGCTGTTGAGATAGCGATCCATAGTGGCTAGTTCTTGAGCAGTCAATGCTCGACTCTGCCCTACGGCCAGCCCTGCTAAAGTCAGTGGCCCGACTGATACGCGATGCAATTGCAGGACTTGATTTTGAAAGTAACCAAACATGCGCTTGACCTGATGATACTTACCTTCAACCAAAGATAAGCGCACACGGTGAGCCGATAGAATCTCCAGCTGTGCAGGCTGTGTCGTGATGTTTTCATAGGCAAAATAAATGCCCTGCGCAAACACGGCCGCATATTGCGCGCCCACCGGCTGAGCCAATTGCACGTCATAGGTTTTTACCAGCCTTGTTTGCGGCAAACTGACCTGACGCGACCACGCACCATCATTGGTCAACAGCACCAATCCCGTGGTATTCAAGTCAAGACGCCCAACAATATGCAGCTCACTTTTTTGCGGATGCTCGATTAAATCCAGCACTGTGGTGTGCTGTGAGTCCTGCGTGGCACTGACTACACCTTGCGGTTTATGCAGCAGTACATAGGCGGCTTGGTTATTTTGTAAGCACTGCCCATCGAGCATCACCTGGGTAAATTGTGTGATTTTTTGCTGGATGGACTGGGCAATCTGGCCATCCACTAGAATACGCTTTTGCGCCAATAGCAGACGTACATCAGATAATTTAACCCCACTGTTTTGGCTGATAAAGCGATCCAGTCGATGTGTGGTTGATTTCATAACCCGCCAACATTCAGCTCGGCAAAAGGACACGGACAATGCCCATGCACAGCGGTGTGATGTCTTGGATGAGTCAAATATAAATCACTGGCGTGTAACAACAAACGCTCGGCCTGCTGCTCACTGTGCGCGTTACTGTATAAATCACAGCCTAAAATAGGATGCCCCATCCATAAGCTATGAATGCGCAATTGATGGGTGCGCCCCGTCAGCGGATTAAACTGCACCACAGTGCGCCGAGGCTGCTCAAGACGCTGCACGACGTGATACTCACTGACCGCCGCTTTGCCACTGTGCTGGCAGATTTTAACCTTGGGAAACTGCAGCTTATCTTTGGCAATGGGTGCACTGATCTGCCCCTGATCTTCGGCTAACCAACCGGCTAAAACAGCCCAATAACGCTTCATCACGCTACGCGCTTGAAACTGCTGATTCAGATGCTGCGCTGCCTGCGCGTGCAACCCCACAACCATAATGCCGGACGTACCAAAATCTAAGCGGTGCGGCAACTTAGCCTGCGGGAAAGCGGGCGTCACACCGGCTTGTCCATGCACTAAGCGATGATGCACTGAATCCCAATTGCGTGGATTTTTACCCGACAAACTCAATAAACCACTGGGTTTGTTGATCAACAAAATATCGTCGTCTTGATACACAATCCGCACCACATCAGCGCAGTGTGGTGCAATAAAATCATCCACTGGCTCAGCGGGTACGGCGGTGTGATTTCTCATACTCTACTCATTATGATTCACGTCCAAAACGTGCTTCGTAAGCTTCGACAAACGCATTGCGCAAAATCGATATAAAGGTTTGCCAAACACTGATATTTTTTTGATCTAAACTGCCGCTGATCTCAATTTGTGAGGCTATGCGATCTTTAGGCTGATTACGAAACACGCGGCCCAAAGCGCCCACCACCGCTTGCCATGCAGCACTGAACACACCGTCGTCCAGATCTTTTTGCAAATCAAAAATCACCACATTATCCAAAATCGGCTTAGCATACCCCTTCATCTGACCATCCACCGCTTCCAGTTCCATAATAAAATCCCCCAGACCCGACTCAAAGTTAAAGTAAGCGTAAGCTTCGGTCAGATTATTAATATGGCGCAGGTCGATATCATTGATTTTTAAATGGATGACAAAATCGCGAAAATCACCCAGCGGATCCAGCTGGCCTTGCATGCTGGCGCGGGCATTTTCAAATAACAAGCCGGTTACATTAAAATCGGCGGGCACAGCATCTTGGCTGCGATCGGCATTACTGAGGTTGGTAAATGCACCATTAAGCTCAGTGAACAACAAATGCACATTCGGATCCGATTTAAAATTGTGAAAATGCACAATGCCATCATGCAAAACAAGCTGATCAATTCTAATCGGTACTAATTGCTGCAAAGCGGCTTGCCAGTCCGTGCCTGAGCCCGATTGTGATTGGCTGTTTTCACCATCCACAAAGTGCAATTCAGGGCGACTAAACTCCACATCAGCCACCACTTGACCCGCCCATAAAGCGCGCCAACTGATTGATAAATCAATACTGCGCGCCTCAAAAAAAGGCACAGGAACCTTCTCACTGGTTTTCACGATATTGAGCTCATGAATCACATAAGCACCGCGCCATAAGGCAATATCCACATCAGCAATATGACCTTGATATTCACCCATGGCAGCCAGCTGATCATTTAAATAGTTCTTCACCCAACTGGGTAAAGCGAGGCGTACCCCGACGAGCACGATGACCAGCAAAATCAGCAGATTGAGACTCTTAAACGCGCGTTTTTTAAGCATGGCATAAGCATCCTATTATTCTATGCGTCTGGATTGTGTGCTTATCCCATGCGTGTTCACGACGGCTCAGTCACTGATCTAGGGGGAATCAGGTCGCGTTAACCCTAGATGGTCACGCAAGGTCGAGCCTGCATACTCCGTACGAAATAAGCCACGTTGTTGCAGTTCAGGCACCACGTGATCGACAAAGTTCTCAATACCCTCGGGCAAAGACGGCGGCATCAAGTTAAAACCATCGGCACCAGAATTATTAAACCAATGCTCCATCTTGTCGGCAATCTGCTCAGGTGTACCCACCATAGTGCAATGACCACCGCCTGCAGCTAAACGACCCAGTAATTGGCGCACAGTGGGTTGTTCGGTTTCAATAATGCGCAAAATAGT